>JBIKUY010000311.1:0-3175 GCA_044347355.1 Prochlorococcaceae cyanobacterium
GCCTGAAGAGGCTCCACCAGGGCAATCACCGCCCGCGCCGCCGCCCGGTCCACCGGCACCAGGCCATCACCGGGCGGGCGGAAGCGGGTGAGACCCACCGGCACCACCGCAGCTGAGAGGACCGCGGGCCAGTCGCCGCCAGCGAAGCCCGCCAGATCGCCCAGGGTGCGCTCGAGAGCCGCCCCGTCGTTGAGCCCCGGGCACACCACCACCTGGGCATGGATCTGCAGATCCCTCTGCTGAAACCACTGCAGCTGCTCCAGCAGCAGGCCGGCACGCGGATTCACCAGCAGGCTGCTGCGTAAGTCCGGCTCGGTGGCGTGCACCGACACATAGAGAGGTGAGAGGCGCTGGCTCTCGATGCGCTGCCAGTCGGCCTCGGTGAGATTGGTGAGGGTGAGGTATGAGCCGTAGAGGAAGCTGAGTCGGTAATCGTCGTCCTTGAGGTAGAGGCTGCGGCGCCTACCGGGGGGCTGCTGGTCGATGAAGCAGAAGGGGCAAGCGTTGTTGCACTGCTTGAGACCATCAAACAGGGCCTCGGTGAAGCCAAGGCCCAAGCCCTCATCAAGATCCTTCTCCAGCTCCACGGTGTGGATAGTGCCATCGGGATCCTCCACCTCCAGCACCAGTTCCTCTTCACCCACCAAAAACTGCAGGTCGATCAGGTCGCGGGGGCGCTGGCCGTTGATGCTCAGCAACTTGTCGCCGGGCTGAACGCCCAGCTCTTCGCCGATCGAGCCGGGCTCAACCGTGGCCACCACGGCCGGCTGAGGCAGGCGCGGAAACGCGCCTGCAGATCTGGCAGCGTCGTCGGCGGCAACGACGATGCCGGCGGAGGGTTCGTTCCACATCGGCGTCGCCGCTTCAGGGGGTTGTCACCCCTCCACTGTGGCGCGCAGCCACAGCAAGATGGCCAGCCCAAAGGCCAGGCGGTAAGCCACGAACACCCAGGTGCTGTGGCGCTGGAGAAAACGCAAAAGCCAAGCAATCGCCAGCCACGACACCACCGCCGCCGAGAGGATGCCCACCGCCAAGGGAATCGGCCCGCCATTGGCAGGGGCCTCCATGGCCCCCTTGAGCTCCACCAGGCCAGCCAAGGTGATCGCCGGCAGGCCCAGCAGAAACGAGAATCGCGCCGCCGCTGCCCGCTCCCAGCCATCGAACAGCGAGGCGGTGAGGGTGCTGCCGGAGCGTGACACACCCGGCACCAGGGCTAGGGCCTGGGCCAGGCCCACCAGCACCCCATCAATTGGCCGCACCGCATCGAGGGTGCGGCGGCGCTTACCCACCAGTTCGGCGAGCCCCAGCAGCAGGGCCATGACAATCGAGACGATCGCAATCGAGCCCAGGCTGCGCACCGGAGCATTGTCGTAGTCGGGCACCCAGAGCTTGAGAGCCAGTCCGCCCAGCACAATTGGCACGGTGCCCAGGGCCATGGCAAAACCGAGGCGCGCCGCGGGATCAGCCCACTGGCCGTGGCGGAAGGCCCGGGCGATGCCCCGGCCTACCTCAAGCAGATCGCTGCGGAAAAAAGCCAGCACGGCGGCGATGCTGCCCAGCTGAATCACGGCGGTTGCAGAGACGCCTGGGTCGCCCCAGCCCAGCAGCACAGGCACCACCTTGAGGTGGGCAGTGCTGCTAATCGGCAGGAATTCAGTAAGGCCCTGCACCACCCCCAGCACCAGGGCGCGCCAACAGGCTTCCAACAGACCAAGGCCACCATCTGCGGTCATGGGCGCAGCCATCACGGTGCCGACGGGGTGGACAATCACGACCAGCGGACTTGGCACAACGGCAGCGAGGCTCACGACCACCAAAAGCTATGGCGGCATGCCCGCCCAAAACCCTTAAGGTTGCACAACTTTCTTCACAAGCCGGGTGATCGGGGTTTCAGCGAGCGCATTACCTACCAGCGCAGCACCAGCGATCTCAGGAGGTGCTGCTAGGGGCGTTCCTCAAGCCTGGTCCTCAATCCCCGCTTTCCGGTCAGCCCCTCTCGCCTGGCAGCCGCAGGCCTGGCCCTTGCAGCCATCGAACGCTTGGCCGGCAGTGCTGCTCAGCAGCCTGCTGGTAGTCCTGCCGGTGTTTGTGGAAGCACCCTGGGTGCGCCATGCCCCGTTCAGCGCCGTGCTGTTCACAGCGGTGCTCCTGGCACTGGGTCTGGGGATGGCCCACAACCAGCGTGCCAGCGTGCGAAGCAGCGGCGAGCTGCTGGTGGGCTTCAGCGGCAGCTGGTTGGCCGGAGCGCTGTTCTGGGGCTGGGCTCGCCAGTATCCGATCTGCCACCTCCCCATAGAAGCCATGGCTCTGCCCCTGGCCCTGGCCGGTCTAGGAAGTCGCTGGAGACTGGCCTGCGGCTTCTATTTGGGTTCACTGCTGGGCACCGCCGCCACCGACGCCGCCATCGCCGCCACCGGCCTGATGCCCTTGTGGCCGCTAGCCGTGGGCGCCGAACCAACGGCAGCCCCTGAGCTCCTGAGACATGCGGCCAGAACCCTGCTGAATCCCGCCCCGCTGCTGCTGCTGGGCGTCTTTGGCCTAGGCCTCGCCGAGTTCAGTCGCTGGCTCTGGAGCCGCGGTCCGGTCGCCCGAGTCGCAGCTACAGCCCTGGCCACCACCCTGCTCGTGGATGCTCTCTTCTTGGCCCTGGCCCTGCTTGCCCCCGGCCTGAGCGGGCTGATCTGAAGATCTGCTACCGCCTGCCCCAGGCCCGGCGATCTCCAACAGGACGTTCTGTAGCGTTGGCGCTCGGTGGTGCACCCACCTGATCTCCCATCCTTCAGAGAGGTGTTGCGATGAAACGGCTGGTTGCCTGGCTGATGAGCGGGGTTCTCCTGGCTGGCCTGCTGATGGGCTTGGTCCTTCCGCCTGTGGTGCATGCCGCCGAACTCCGCAACCTTGCTGACGACAAGATCGCCGAGCGGGGCAACAAGGTGGATCTCAACAACTGCTCCGTGCGTCGCTTCCAGAGCTTCCCCGGGATGTACCCAACCCTGGCCGGCAAGATTGTGCTGGGAGGCCCTTACAGCACCGTCGATGACGTGCTCGATCTGGATCTCACCGACCGTCAGCGCGAGCTGTTCAACAAATACAAGGGCAATTTCACGGTGACCCCGCCGGAGATCGCCCTGAATGAGGGCTTCGATCGCATCAACGACGGCCAGTACCGCTGAAC
>JBIKUY010000197.1:0-4590 GCA_044347355.1 Prochlorococcaceae cyanobacterium
GCAGTCACAAGAAGCGTCGAAGCCGCCTGAGACCCCTGGCCGCACTGATGCCTTCCCGCCATGCCCGTCGCAGGGTGTTGCACCTGTTACATCGCACCGCCGTCTCGCCTCAGCGCTGAGCCCCAGAAGCTAGATCCGCGAGAGCCGGTTCAGCCCTGTTCCCCGAGGATCCGGGGCACGCGGAAGAAATCTCCCTCCCGCTGGGGGGCGAGGTCGAGCAGCTGCTCGCGCACGGGGGTGGGTTCGACGCTGTCGTCCCGCGTCACGTTCACCACTTCCACGGCCCGGGTGGTGGGAGGCACCCCTTCGGTGTCTACCGCTTCGAGATGGGCCACATACTCCAGGATCCGTTCCAGCTGGCCGGTGTAGGTGGCGATCTTGTCCTCTGGCAGGTCAAGGCGGGCCAGCTGGGCCACCTTGCGCACGTCCTCGGCGTTGATCTTGCTCATCCGCTGGCGTGGGGGAGTGGTGGAACTGGGGGGAAGCTAGCGCTCCATCCGCTCAGCCCTCCTGTTCGCTGTCCTCGGCTAGAAACCGCTGCAGATCTTGTGTAAGTGCAGTGGCGGCCACATCCAGGAAGCGGGCGCCATGGTCAGGCTGGGCCAGATAGGGATCGGAGCCCATGCGCCCATCGGGGTGGCGGCGGCGGAAGTCCACCGATCCATGGATCGGCCCAGCGGCTGCGGGCTCGGGCAGGGGCCGTTGCTTGCGCAGGAGGCTGGGTTCGAGGTGCAGCGTGATGGCGATCTCGCTGGGGGTTGCATGGTGCCCTTCCCGATCGCCGTAGAGCTCTCGGGCCAGGTTCATGGCCGCTCCTGCCATGAACCAGTTGGCCAGGCGGCAGCGCAGCCGACTCGCCTGGGGCAGACCCCGACTGGCGGCGCTGGCATAGGCCTGGGCAAAGGCGGCCCTGGTGGTAGCGATGTTGCCGCCATGCCCGTTGATGAAGAAGATCCGCTCGAAGCCATGGCCTGCCAGCGACAGCACCAAGTCGTGCACCACCGCCAGCAGGGTGGCCGGCTGCAGGCTGATCGTGCCGGCAAAGCCCAGGTGGTGCTCTGCCATGCCGAAGGCCTGGGCGGGGGTGACCAGCACGCCGGTGCGGCGGCCCACCTCGAGGGCCACGGCTTCGGCGGTGAGGGCATCGGTGCCGATGGCGCCTGTGGGCCCGTGTTGTTCGGTGGACCCCAGGGGCACGATCACCCCCTTGCACTGCCTGAGGTACTCCTCCACCTCAGGCCAGCTGCGCAGCTGCAGGCGGATCGCTTCGGTTTCGCTGGCCATCGTGCTGGATCAGGCGGCTGGATTCGGATGCTGAACTTGGTTGCTGAACGCTGTGGCTTGAGCGGTTGCGGGCCCCATCCGGATGACAACAATGGATCATTCTGAACAGCATCCAAAGGGTGGGTGCTGCCTAGAGTTCAAGAAGTGAGCAGAGCCCGTGGCGCCCATGCTGCACCGCAAGCTCTACCAATTCTGCGCGGAGCGCCGCCCTGTTTGGGTGTTTCTGCGTGACCAGCAGCGCTGGATTGAGGAGGCGCTGGTGGTCGAGATTGAGGGGGATCTCGTCACCCTGCGCTACGACGCGGAGGAGGATGACGAGAGTCACAGCTGGGAGGAGAGCGTGAGGCTCGATTCGATCGGCGCCGTGAGCACCCGCCTTTCCTACGTGTGTCGGGCTCCTGGGGAGGAGCTCCCCACCGCGGACGATTGCCCAGAAGCGGAGCGCCTCAGCGGCTGAGCCAGCCTGTTGATGTGCCGAATAGGCCCGGGCTCAGTGGGCGGTGCCGTTGCCGTCGTAGTCGTCGGTGTCGTAGTAGCCGCCCTTGGTGCCAAAGAACAGGGTGGCCAGCACGAACAGGCCGCTGCCGAACACCAGCACCGTGGCCAGGTTGAAACCGCCGCTCTCCATGGTCTTCAGTCCTCCTTGTTGTGGATGATGCTATGCACCTCATTCTCTCAGGCCTGGAGGGCGTGCCTGAACCAGCAGCTCCCGGTGCCTGCAGGAGCCCTCGCAGGCTGGAGTCAGGCCCGGAGGCAGACATCGAAAGAGCGTCCTGGATGTCATCGTGATAGGCGCCTTTGGCCGGCTTGTCAGCGGCCATCCCCCTTGCACGCGTTACGGCCTGTCACGCTCCACCGCCATCCCAGCCCTCTCGCGCGCCTTCTTCGGCCGTCCCGCCGAGCTGGTGGCACCCGAGCTGATTGGCTGCCTCCTCGTGAAGCGCCAGCCCTCAGCAGATCTGCTCTGGGGCGTGATTGTGGAAACGGAGGCGTATTGCCAGAGCGAGCCCGCCTGCCACGGCCATCGCCGCCGCACACCCAGCAATGAAACGCTGTTTGGCGAGCCTGGGAGGTTTTACGTGTATCTGAGCTATGGCATCCACCACTGCGTGAATGTGGTGACTTACAGGGCCGATTGGGCCAACGGCGTGTTGCTGCGGGCTGCGGCCCTACCCGGGGAGGGCGAGCGAGTGGCGGCCGGACCGGCGCTGCTGGCGCGTCGGTTTGGGATTGATCGCCGTGATGATGCACGCCCCGTAGAGCCTGATCAGGGGCTGTGGCTAGCGCCCCGTCCGGCTTGGCTGGCCGGGCTGGGGCCTGAGGATCTCCACCAGACGGGCCGCATCGGTATCAGTCAGGGCCAGGATCTGCCTTGGCGCTGGTATCTGCGCGCTAGCCGCAGTGTGAGCAGGCGTGCCCGGGGCGACCGCCAGCCTGCCCCGCAGCTGGCGCTTACCCCGCCGGCAGACCTGGCTGACTGAGCGCGGCCCACTAGCCTGCAATCGTTCCTAAAGGCATGCCTTGAGCAACTGGAGTCACCGCCATGTGATTGATCTGGCGGCCTTCTCGCTCGCGGACTTCGCCACCGTATTGGAACTGGCCCAGCGCTTCCGGGTGATGCCCACGGCCGGGGCGCGCAAGCTGCCGGCCCTGCAGGGTCGTCTGATGACCAGTCTGTTCTTTGAACCCAGCACCCGCACCCGCAGCAGTTTTGAACTGGCGGCCAAGCGGCTCTCAGCGGATGTGCAGAACTTCGCGCCATCGTCGAGCTCGCTGAGCAAGGGCGAGAGCCTGCTCGACACCGCCCGCACCTATGTGGCGATGGGGGCCGAGCTTCTGGTGGTGCGCCACCGCTGCGCCGGTGTGCCCCAGAGCCTGGCGGAGCATCTCGACCGTGCTGGTGAGCGAGTGGCTGTGCTCAATGCCGGCGATGGTTTGCACAGCCATCCCAGCCAGGGCCTGCTCGATCTTTTTACGCTGGCACGCCACTTCAACCCCGATGTACCCGCGCCCGAGGCCCTGCGCGGCAAGCGGGTGGTGATCGTGGGCGACGTGTTGCATTCCAGGGTTGCCCGCTCCAATCTCTGGGCGCTCACGGCCTGTGGGGCTGAGGTGGTGCTGTGTGGCCCCCCCACCCTGCTCCCAGATTGCTTTACACACTTCGTGTCGGCACCGCCGCCTGGTCTGCGCCAGGATCCAGTGGCTGAGCGTGGGCCTGTGCGGCTGGTGCGCAGCCTGGAGGAGGCCTTACCGGCTGCCGATGCGGTGATGACCCTGCGCCTGCAGAAGGAACGCATGCACCAGCATCTGCTCACCTCCCTGGCGAGCTATCACGCCCAGTTCGGGCTGAGCCATGACCGGCTCGCCCTCTGTGGTCGGCCGGTGCCGGTGTTGCATCCCGGTCCGGTGAACCAGGGTGTCGAGCTCACCGGTGCCCTGCTGGCGGATCCGCAGATGAGCCTGGTGGAGGAGCAGGTGCGCAACGGTATTTCGGTGCGGATGGCCCTGCTCTATCTGCTGGCTGGCGGGCTCACAGCAACTTGAAGCCGTCAAGTAGCAGCCCGTAGAGCAGCCCGATCCGGGCCATGTCCAGCAGATGAAGCGGCAGCTTATCCCCCTTGAGTCGGCGCAACCGGCCCCGGGCCCGCACGGCCCACTCCATCGTGAGCACACACAGCAGCGCCCCCATCGGATCGATCTGACCGATTTGGCCGGCAATCGAGGCCACCACGCCCCCCAGGGAAAAGCTCAGTAGCAGGGTGATCAGCTGCAACGACCAACGTCGCCAAGGGTTGCTCGCCCAGTTCACCAGCTGAACACCGGCGTCCACCAGTTGTCTCTGGAAACGGGTCTGCTGAAAGGGAGGTGTCTGCAAGGTCGAACTGTCCAGGCGTGAGGGCGCTCGCATCGACCTGATCGTTAACGCTGGCTGAGGGGTCCAGTTGTTGTTGGCCGCTGTGCAACGGGACAGCGGCCATGGAGAAGAGGTGGCAGGGTCAGGAAAAAGGTGATCCCCATCACCCGGCCCGGCCCTGCCATCAACTGTCTACACCATCTCTGGAGTTTCGGCAGCAAAAAACCGCTACAGATAGGGGATTCCAATAAAAAAGCCCGGAGCTCTAGGCCCGGGCCGGGTGATGGGGACTCAGCAAGCAAAGCGCTGTGGATGTGCTGCGGCAAGGGGGGCGGGCCGTTTTGGAGAGCGTCCCAGCAGCCCCTTGACGGCGGCGGCTTTCGATCTCAGCCGTCGCTGTCCTTTTTGCGGCTGGCCTTACCCTCCAGCAGTTCCAGCAGGGCTTCCATCTG
>JBIKUY010000198.1:0-4584 GCA_044347355.1 Prochlorococcaceae cyanobacterium
CGGCGTTCTGGCGTCTGCTGCTGCCCCTGGTCGTGCTGATGGCGATGGTGCTACTGGTGTTCAAGGTGCGGCCCGACGAGCAGGATGCCCGCGCCAGCATTCCGGTCACGGTGCTGCTCACCCTGGTGTTCCTGCAGCAGACCTATCGCTCGGAACTGCCCCAGCTTCCATTTCTCACCTTTCTCGACCAGGTGTACGTGGTGGCCTATGTGGTGACTCTGGTGGCCTTTGTGCTGGTGATCTGGATCGGCCGCCGCTATGCCTTGATGGAGCTCATGCCGGAAGGGGTGGAGCGCGAGCAGATGGAGCGCCATCTCTATCGCCTTGATGAACTCTGGCCCTTAGCGGTGGTGGTGTTCAGCTCGCTCAGCATCCTGTTGTGCTGGCTCACCTTGCCCCCCGGGTCCTGACGGTTGGTCTGTCCATGGGATGGGCCGCGGCCAGTGCATCTGCACCTCCGCGCCCCCCAGATCCTGGCTGCGGCCGAAGTGCAGGGAGCCGCCGTGGTTCAGCATGGTGGTTCGCACCACGAATAGCCCCATCCCCCTGCCCTGGCCGGTGGGGGTGGCCAGGGGGATGCCCTGGTTCGGGTTCGCGAAGCCAGGACCGCTATCGGCCACGATCAAGCGGATCTGGACAGGATCGCTGATCAGCGTGACGCGCAGGATGCACGCCTTGGTGGATTCAATGTCGCTGCCTCCAGTGGTTGGGGCCGACAGATCAACCACCATCGCGTCAATGGAGTTCTGGATGAGATTGTTCAGTGCCGATTGCAGTTGAGTGGCATCTCCTGCCAGCAGCGTGGGCTGATCCAGTCCACGGGTTTGCAGGGTGATGCCGTGGTTGCTGAGCGGTCGGCGAAAGAACAGCAGAGAGCTCTCCACCACCGTTTGCAGATTCACGGGGTGGTGGGGCGTATGCACATTGCGCAGCAGCATGCGCATGGTTTCGGTGATCTTTGCCGCCCGTCGGGCCTCCGCGCTCAGGGCTTCCAGCCGATGGACCAGGCGATCTTCCTGGATTTTGTAGCTTGATGGGGGTCCTTCCCCTACCCCTGATCCGCTCAGATCCTGCAGGGCCAGGCGACAGTGCAGAAGGATGGTGCTCAGGGGTTGCTGGATGTCGTGGGCCACCGTGGCGGCCGTGAGCCACCGCGGCGGCCGTGAGACTGCTGCTGAGCTTTTGTTCGATCTGGCGCCGCTGCTGCTCAGCCAGTTGCCGGCGTTGCTGGAGCCGCCTGTTGATGTCCAGCCGGCATTGCGCCAGGCGTTGGCGGCGCTGCTCCAGCATCCAGACCATGCGCAGCACCAGGGCGGTACAGCTGCCCAGGATCACCATGGCCAGGGCGGTCGTGAGGGGGCCGGCGGCGCTCTCCCATGGGCCGCCGGCCCGCTGGAGGATCTGGTGGTCGGGCCTGGCCAGCAGGGGCTGTCCCAGCTTGTCTTGGAGCGAGATCAGCTGGGGCGAGGCCGGAGAGGTCAGATGGCGGGGAACGGGCCGGAGATCGGCCAGCAGCTGGTTGAGAATCCG
This sequence comes from Prochlorococcaceae cyanobacterium, assembly GCA_044347355.1. Lineage (GTDB taxonomy): Bacteria > Cyanobacteriota > Cyanobacteriia > PCC-6307 > Cyanobiaceae > NIES-981. The sequence continues at coordinate 1,531 of JBIKUY010000198.1, forward strand.
GGTCGAGCGCGCCGGACTGTCCGCTTCCTGGAGCGGCAGCAGAAAGCCGATGGTGCCGTTGGCAGCCTTTTCGCTGCGGCTGTCGCTGATCGGCAGGATGCTGCCGACATAGACCATGCCCTTCGGCCCGCTGCACAAGAAAAACCGGCTGTCTTCCACGCCTTTCAGCCCAGGCAGATCGGGCCGCAGACAATCGACCAGGGTGCGGTGCTCCGGATGGTTGAACCCTTCGCGGTCCGCGCTGAACAGCAGGTTGTGCTGGCGGTCGAACACCAGCATCACCCCCTCTAACTGGAGCAGGCCGGATCTGCGGATGTTCACGTCCAGGAAGGTGGGCTCCGGCGCCTCCACATAGGCGTACATCTCGGTCCAGTGCCCCCAGTCCTCCACCGTCTGCAGGGTCAGCCTCAGGGTGTGCTGCAGGGTGGTCAGGGCCTCCTGTCGCTCGGCCACACGGGTCTCATGCTGCTGGATCACCATGCTGCGCAAGGCCAGAGCCGTGAGGCCGAGCAGAAGCGCCGCGCTCAGTCTCCACAGGACCTCCTGCAATCTCCGCTGTGCCATGGGCCGCTGTTCCTCTCGCCGCCATGACCTCAGGGCGGGGCCTAGCCGGGCGATGGCGCGACTGGGCAGGAACTTGAACATCGGCGCACCACCGGCGCGGCTTCAAGCGGCTGAGACTAGGGGATTCAGGCGGGCCAGCATCCCCCCAGCCAATCTGCGCGGCGAGAAGGTGCGTCGCAGGAGGCCAGCCAGGGCGCGCAGGTCGTCGGTGTGCAGGTGGTCACCCTGCACCAGTGTGAGCAGCAGTCGCTGGCGCAGGCTGCCGCCATCAGGCCCAAGCAGTAGCCGCAGGCCTGAGCCCATCACCGGCAGCAGGTCGGGGCCCGGGCCCTCGCTTTCAACCACCGCCAGCAGGCTCTCCAGCCGCTCCACCCTCAGACGCCCATCGCTGTCGAACAGCACGTCCAGCAGCTTCTCGCGCATCTCGGCTGTATCCCCCGCCAGAAGCCTGCGGGCCACGTAGGGATAGGCCACCTGCAGAATGCGGAACGATGGATCGAGTCGCATCGCCAGACCCTCCTGGCTCACCACGGCGCGGATGATCAAGGCGAAGCGAGCCGGCACCCGGAAGGGGTAGTCGTACATCAGCTCGGAGAAGCGGTCGGTGATCGCCCGGAAGTTGAAGTCGCCCACGTTCTCGCTGATCGCGCCACCCAACACTTCCTCAAGGGCAGGGATGATTGGCTCAAGATCGGCGTTGGGATTGAGGAAGCCCAGGGTGAGGAAATCGTGGGCAAGGGCGCGGAAATCTCGGTTGATCAAGTGCACCACCGCGCCGGTGAGGGTGAGGCGGTCGACGTCGCTGATCGAATCCATCATGCCGAAGTCCACATAGCCCACATGGCCCATGGCGCCAGTGCGGCCGGGCAGGGCAAACAGGTTGCCGGGGTGGGGATCGGCGTGGAAGTAGCCGAATTCCAGCAGCTGGCGCAGGCCGGCGATCACGCAGGTGCGGATCAGGGCTGCTGGATCGAGCCGCTGGGCCTCCAGCGTCTGCCGCTCCTGCAGCTTGGTGCCATGCAGCCAGCTGGTGGTGAGAACCCGCTGAGCACTCAGGTGGCGCTCCACAGCAGGCACGGTCACCTCGGGATGGCGGGCAAAGAGGGTGGCGAAGCGCTCCGCGTTGTCGGCCTCGCGGCGGTAGTCGATCTCCTCAAACAGGGAGCGTCCGAACTCGTCGATGATCTCGCCAAGGCCGAAGCCGAGGTTGAGGGGTAGGAACGGAGCGGCCAGGGTGCCCAGCAGGCGGATCAGCACCAGGTCGCGGCGCAGGATCCACTCCAGATTCGGTCGCTGCACCTTCACCGCAACCCAGTGGCCGTCGGCCAGCCGGGCCCGGTACACCTGCCCCAGGCTGGCGGCGGCCATCGGGTGGTCGGGGAACTCGGCGAACAGCTGGTCCGCCGGTGCCCCCAGCTCCTCCTCGATCGTGGCCAGGGCAACGGCATGGGAGAAGGGGGGCAGGTTGTCCTGCAGCTGGGTGAGCTGCTCCAGCCAATCCCTCCGCACCAGGTCGGGCCGGGTGGAGAGGGCTTGGCCCACCTTGATGAAGCAGGGTCCCAGTTGGGTGAGGGTGCGCAGGATGCGCTGGCCTAGGCGGCGCTGGGTGGCCGTATCGCTGCTGTTGCCCTGCACCAACAGCACCACCACCAGGCTGCCGAGTTGCCAGATCACCGCGACCAGGCGGCCGATCAGCAGCCAGGGCCGCAACAACAGCCAGCGCAGGTCGGCAGTTGGCCGGTAGCCCGATGCGGAGGAGGAGATCCCCGCTGTGGCCGGGGCGGGCGCGACGGTCAAGGGCGTTGCCGGCCGGAGGCGGTGGCGAACTGGGTGAGCAGACTCTAGAAACTGCAGCCCGCCGGGGTGATGCGCCCGCTTCTGCCTGCCCTGCTGCTGCGCACCGCCTGGTTTCAGTCGCCGCCGCTCAATCTCCACTTGCCTGCCCACGGCCGGGGTCGGGGCCTGGCGCCGGCGCTGGCGCGGCTGTTGCGCGAGCCCCCCGGCCGCTGGGATCTGCCGGAATTACCTGAGATCGGCGGCCCGCTGGAGCCGGAGGGGGGCGTGGCCGACGCCCAGCGCCGCTGTGCTGTTGTGCTCGGCGCCGACCATTGTTGGTTCGGGGTTAATGGCGCCTCCGGACTGCTGCAGGCGGCCCTGCTGGCCGTGGCGCCGCCCGGCAGCCGTGTGTTGTTGCCGCGTCAGCTGCACCGTTCGTTGTTGCACGGCTGCCTGCTCGGACAGTTGCGGCCGGTGCTGTTCGACCTGCCTTTCGATCCGGCTACGGGTCTTTGGCTTCCGCCGGATCGGGCCTGGCTGGAACGGGTGCTGGCGGCAGCCCGGGCGGCTGGTCCGCTTGCCGCCGCGGTGCTGGTGTCGCCCAGCTACCAAGGGATGGAGGCCGATCTGCCCGTCCTGGTGGCGTTGCTGCAGGCGGCAGGGCTGCCGGTGCTGGTGGACCAGGCCCATGGCCGCGGCGAGGCCCTGGCCGCC
>JBIKUY010000200.1:0-4563 GCA_044347355.1 Prochlorococcaceae cyanobacterium
GCAGGGGGCGTGCTGCAGCCGAAGCTGGTGCTCGACGCCGCCGGCTGAAGTGCCCCGCCGACCGCACCCCCTTCCTGCCGTTCCCTTCCTCCGCACGCTCCATGGCCGGCCACAGCAAGTGGGCCCAGATCAAACGCACCAAGGCGGTGGTCGACGCCAAGCGCGGAGCGGTGTTCACCCGCCTGGGCAGGGAAATCACCGTGGCCGCACGGGGCGGCAGCGATCCCACAGGCAACTTCCAGTTGCGCACAGCCATCGAGAAGGCCAAGGCGGCAGGGGTGCCGAACGTCAACATCGAGCGGGCGATCGCCAAGGGCTCCGGTCAGCTGGGCGACCAGGGGAACAGCTTCGAGGCCGTGCGCTACGAGGGCTATGGCCCGGGGGGGGTAGCGGTACTGATCGAAGCCCTCACAGACAACCGCAACCGCACCGCCGCGGACGTGCGTCTGGCCTTCAGCAAGCACGGGGGCAACCTGGGAGAAACCGGCTGCGTGGGGTATCTGTTCGAGCAGAGCAGCGTGGCCCGGGTAGCGTGGCCCTCCGGGGGTGCGTGGGTCCTTGACGAAGAGGCCCTGCTCGAGGCCCTGCTCGAGTTGGAGGCGCCCTCCGACGGCTCGGACGGTTTGCAGGTGCTGCGTTACGAGCTGGGCGAAGACAGCGCCGAGGTGTTTGCCCCCTTCGCCCAGTTGGAGGCCCTGCAGGACGGCCTGCGCCTGGCGGGCTTCACGGTGCTGGAGTGGGAGCACCGCTGGATCGCCGAAACCAGCTGCCGGCTTGAGGACACTGAGCAGCTGGGCCGTTGCCTGAAGCTGCTCGATGCCCTGGAGGATCTCGACGACGTGCGCTCGGTGACGGCCAATCTCGAGGCGGAGGCATCCCTGTTGGAACGTCTGGAGAGCTAGTCCAGCTCCACGGCCAGCTCCAGGGCTGCCCGGTCGGCAATCACCTCCACGCAGGCGTGGCCTTGTAACCAACTGGCCGGCAGGTCCTCAGCGGGTGCTTGGTGCAGCACTGCCCGCAGGATCGCTGCCTTGGCCGCTCCCGTCACCACCAGAAGGATCCGCCGGGCGGCCAGAATCTCCGCGAGCCCCAGGGTGATGGCCCTGGCGGGCACCTCCCCTGGATGACCGCCAAAAGCCGCAGCGTTCTGCTGCCGGGTGGCGGCACTGAGGCGCAGACAACGGCAACGGCTATCGGCCGCAGAGGGGGGTTCATTGAAGCCGACATGGCCATTGATCCCCAGCCCCAGTAGCTGCAGACCGATCCCGCCCGCCGCCTCCAGGGCGGAGCGGTAGCGCAGCGCCTCGGCGTCGGGATCGGCGGCCCAGCTCTCGGGCAGTCGCACCTGGGACGGTGGGAGCTGCAGCGGCCGCACCAGGTGCCTCTCCATAACGCCGCGGAACGAGGCCGGATCATCGCTGGCCAGCCCGACGTAGTCGTCGAGATTGAAGCTCAGCCACTGCTGGCGAAGACGCTGCTGCTGCTGCGCCGGCAGTGCTTCCACCCGCCGCCCGAGGGCCGCATAGACCGGCTCCATCGTGCGCCCGGTGGCCAGGCCGAGGGGCCAGCCTGAGCCATCGAGCCCGGCCTCCAACAGCTCACTGGCCACGTGCTCGGCCACAGCCCTCTCACTGGACAATGCCCGCACCGGCAGGCGCCAACTGCGCAACAGGGGCGCCTCAGGGTTGGCCCGGATAGGGACGCAGGGCTGTGCCCCGGTAGTAATGCTGGAGGATTCGCTCATAAGTGTCGCCCTGCTGGGCCATCCCCAGGGCGCCCCACTGACTCATGCCCACACCATGGCCGAAGCCGCGGCCGATGGCGAGCAGGGAGGGCTGGGGCACTGGCATAGGAGCGGGAGCAGGGGCACCATCTGCGGTCGACCCGACGGCCTGGGTTCCAGGCGGCAGCGGCGGAGCCGGCGGCACCATGGCCACTTGGGGAGCAATCACCTCAAAGCGCACCTGGGTGCTGCGCAGACGCAGGCGCGAGCGCAGCTCAGGACCGGTTACCACCCGTGTTCCAGTGGGGCCCAGAACCCGTGCCTGACGCACCCTCCCCGAAGCGGTGGTGCTGAGCACATCAATGCGGGTTACCCCGCCGATGTCGGCGAAGGCCTCCCGCAGCTGGAGGGGATCCAGCCGCTGCTCCCAGCTGTGCACGGGGCTGCCCTGGTCGAAGTCCGGCACACTCACCAGGTAGGGAAGCTGCTGAGTCCAGAGATCGCCACTGTTCTCGGTGCGGCCCCCGCTGCTGCTGTGGAACACGGTGTTGGCCAGGTTGGAGCCATACATCAACACCTGGCCGCGGGTGCTGGCCACGGCGGCGCGGGTGGAGGCAGTCTCGGCCTCCAGCCCCTTGTACACCTGGCTGGTCACCGTGGCGCTCACGTCGAAGGACGCGCTGGGCTTGCGCTGGCGCAGGGCGTAGGTGCGGGCAGCGACCGCCTGGGCTCGCAGGGCCTCCTGGGGCCAGCTGGCCGGCATCTCACTGCCCACCACGCTGGGCAGGTAGCTCTCCAGAGGTACATGGTTGATCGCTTGCAGCCGGCCCCCAGCCACCAGCACCTGCAGCCGGCCCCGGTAGCGACGCTGCCCCAGCTGGAACACCCCGCCCTGGTCGGAGGTGGCACCGGTGCGGGGAGCTAGCCAGAAGCTGCTGGCCAGCGGCAGCTGGGCCGGCGGCGAACCCCCGGCGATCTGGTCGTCAAGCCGCAACCGCAGGCGACCATTCTCCAGCACCAGGCTGGCCGGGCTGGAAGGGGGCAGTTCCACACCCCCCGGCTGGATCACAAGGGGCTGGTTCAGGGCCTGGAGCTGAAGGCTGCCCGCCTCAGCCAGCAACACCCGCACCTCCGGCTCACCGCTGCGGGCCTGGATGGCCCGATCTCCTCCCACCACTAGCGCTGGCATAGCCAGGGCGGCGAGGGGCAGCAGGGGGGCCCAGGTGCGCAGGCGGAGGGTCACGGTTCGCGGCCGGGTGAAAAGCGTCCCATTGTGACCGCCGTGGCAACATGCGCTAGAGGCTTTGAAGGCTTGCAGGTCACGTTTCTCGGCACCAGTTCAGGGGTGCCCACACGCGGCCGCAACGTCTCGGCGGTGGCCCTGCGCCTGCCCCAGCGGGCCGAACTCTGGCTGTTCGACTGTGGAGAGGGAACGCAGCAGCAGTTCCTGCGCAGCGAGCTGCGGGTGAGCCAACTGCGGCGGGTGTTTGTGACCCACATGCACGGCGACCACGTGTTCGGCCTGCCGGGGCTGCTGGCCAGCCTCGGCCTGGCCGGCAGCTGCAGCGGAATCGACCTCTATGGCCCCGACCGGCTGCGCGACTTTCTGGAGGGAGTGCTGCACACCAGCTCCACCCGGATCGGCTATCCGCTGCGCTACCACCGCAGCAGCCGAGCCGCCAACAGCGGCGCCACCCTGCTGGAGGACGGCGACATCACGGTGCGCTGCGCCCCACTCACCCACCGGGTGCCGGCCTACGCCTACCGAGTGGACCAGAAACCGCGCCCGGGGCGCTTCGACGTGGAACGGGCCCGGGCTCTGGGTATCCCGCCAGGCCCGATCTACGCCCAGCTCAAACAGGGGCACAGCGTGACCCTCGATGACGGCCGGATCATCAACGGTGCCACCCTCTGCGGCCCGGAACGGCCGGGAGCGAGCGTGGTCTACTGCACCGACACCGTGTTCTGCGATGCGGCGGTGGAGCTCGCCCGCGGGGCCGATCTGCTGATCCACGAGAGCACCTTCGCCCACGCCGAGGCCGAGTTGGCCTTCGCCCGCCAGCACTCCACCAGCACCATGGCCGCCCAGACCGCCCTGGCCGCCGGGGTGAAACAGCTGGCCCTCACCCACCTCAGCCCGCGCTACGTGGCAGGCAACCCCGTGAGCCCGGACGATCTACTAGCCGAGGCCCAGGCCATCTTCACCAACACCCTGATGGCCAGGGACTTCCTCAGTATCGAGGTGGTGCCGGAAGCAAGTGAGCTGGGAGGCGGAGAGGAGGAGAGGGCGGAACGCTGAGCTGCAACAGTTCGCCCGAAACCGGCCCATTGCCCCCTTTCGCCGTGATACAAGGTCTCCGATGCGGTTCTTGCCGCCACACATCCGGCTTCTCCCCAATGGCCTCAACCCCACTGGCCTCCGCCGCCCTCTCCCTGCGCAGAGGGCTACGGGCCGCCGCCCGCACCCTGCTTGCTTTCCCCCTGGCACTGCTGCTCTGCTTCGGCTTTGGTGGCGAGGCGATGGCCGCCCTTTGGACCAGTGAACAGCTCACAGTGCCCGCCACCCCCGATGGCAGCAGCGTGACCTTCACCGAGCAGGAGATCAAGGCCGGTCGCAAGCTGTTCAATACCAGCTGCGGCGAGTGCCACGCCGGTGGCATCACCAAAACCAACCAAAACGTGGGGCTTGATCCCGAGACCCTGGCCCTTGCCACCCCTGCTCGCGACAACATCGATGCCCTGGTGGACTACATGAAAGACCCCACCAGCTACGACGGCGAATACTCCATCGCCGACGTGCACCCCAGCATCCGCAGCAGCGACATCTTCGTAAAAATGCG
>JBIKUY010000344.1:0-2963 GCA_044347355.1 Prochlorococcaceae cyanobacterium
TGTTGTTGGCCTGGATGCCGCCTACCTTGGCTGCCGCCAGGGCCACCACTGTTGGCTTGTGGGCGGTAAACCAGCGCTGCACCGCCTCCCCGTCGAGCAGGTCAAGCTCATGGCGGCTGGCGCTGAGCAGGGCGCCCCCCTGGGCCGGGTCGCCGTAGCCGGCGCGTAGCAGGGCGCGGCAGATGGCACTGCCGGCCATGCCGCCATGGCCAGCCACATAGATCCGGTCGTTGGGCCGGAGCAGATTGGATGCCGCCATCAGCCCTGTCCGCCCCGGGCCCGCTCCACCGCCATGGGGTTGGTGGGCGGATTTTCCATCGAGCCCACCACATTGAAGCCCTTCAGCCGTAGCAGTGCCTCCTTGCGGGCTTCCTCCTTGTCGTGGGCAACCATCTCCGCCACAAGCTGCTCCAGGGTGGTGGTGGGCTGCCAGCCCAACTTGGCGTGGGCCTTGCTGGGGTCTCCCAGCAGGGTTTCCACCTCCGCGGGGCGGAAGTAGCGCGGATCGATCCGCACCACGACCTCACCGGTGCTGCGCCGGCCGGTCTCGTTGATTCCCTCACCCTCCCACTGGATAGCTCCCCAGCCCAGTTCGGTAGCGGTGAGTTCGATGAAGCGACGCACCGACTCCTGCCGGCCTGTGGCGATCACGAAATCCTCGGGCGGCCCCTCCTGTTGAAGCATCCGCCACTGCATCTCCACATAATCGCGGGCGTGGCCCCAGTCGCGCAGCGAATCGAGGTTGCCCATGTACAGGCAGTCGTCGAGTCCGGCGTCGATCCGGGCCAGGCCGCGGGTGATCTTTCGGGTTACGAAGGTTTCACCCCGCCGTGGTGATTCGTGGTTGAACAGAATGCCGTTGCAGGCATACATGCCGTAGGCCTCGCGGTAGTTCACCGTGATCCAGTAAGCATAGAGCTTTGCCACACCGTAGGGGCTACGGGGATAGAACGGCGTGCTCTCTTTCTGGGGGATTTCCTGCACCAGGCCATACAGTTCGGAAGTGGAGGCCTGGTAGATGCGGGTCTTTTGGCTGAGCCCCAGCATCCGCACCGCTTCGAGGATGCGCAGGGTTCCGAGAGCGTCGCTGTTTGCCGTGTATTCCGGCGCTTCAAAACTCACCGCCACATGGCTCTGGGCGCCTAAGTTGTAGATCTCATCGGGCTGGACCTGCTGGATGATGCGGATCAGGTTGGTGCTGTCGGTGAGGTCGCCGTAGTGCAGAGTGAGGCTGGGATTGCTCTCGTGCGGATCCTGGTAGAGATGGTCGATCCGGGAGGTGTTGAAACTGCTGGCCCGCCGCTTGATGCCGTGCACCGCATAGCCCTTTTCAAGGAGCAGTTCGGCTAGATAGGAGCCGTCCTGGCCGGTGATGCCGGTGATCAGGGCTGTTTTATTCAAGGTCATCGCTGCCTGCCGCTGTGCCGTCAACAATGGACGTCTAGGCAGAGATCTAAGCATGGATGAACGCTCGGATCACGTTCGGTGACAACGGCCACAGCTGCCACACTGGACTCTTGAATCCGCCCCTAGCCGTGCAGGCCCCCAGCGCCAATCCCTGTGCCGCGATCAGCGACCGCACGGCCCGCCAGCGCTGCCGCATTGAGGCCGCCCGCCGCATGCAGCACGACTGGCTCAGCCGCCTGGCCTTCGGGCCAGAGCGGGGGCGGGCCCGGCTGGTGCAGCTCTGGACGGGCATCTTTCCAGTGAGCTGGCGGGACCTGCCCGATCCGACCCTGCTGCGCCGCCAGCTGGCCACGATCGAGGCCCAGCTCGGCGGCAGCTTTGGCCAGCTGCTCAGCGCCATGCTGCTTGATCCCGCGCTGCAGATCTCGTTGAACGGCCCAAGCAACCACCGGGCGCGACCCAACGAGAACCTGGCCCGGGAACTGTTGGAGCTGTTCAGCCTGGGCGAGGGCCACTACAGCGAGGCCGACGTGCGCGAAGCGGCCCGGGCCCTGAGTGGCTACCAGTTGGGAGCCGAGGGGGGGATGGTGCTCAACGCCCGCCGTCACGACTCCGGCTCCAAGCGGATCCTGGGTCGCACAGCAGCCTTCGACGCCGCAAGCCTGGCCGCCTTTCTGGCGGCCCAGCCGGCCACCGCCCGCCATATCTGCGGGCGGCTCTGGCGGGCCCTCGTGGGTCCGTTGCCGCCCCCCGCCCGCCTGAACGCCCTAGCCGACGACTGGCGCCGGCAGCGCCTCTCGTTGCCCTGGTTGATGCAGGCCCTGCAGACCGCTCCCGAAACCCGCGCGGCCCGGGGCCAGCGGCTGGAGGATCCGATCCTGGTGGTGAGCCGCAGTCTGGCCCTGCTCGGCAGCCGCCATGAGGATGCCTTGCAAATCGCCCGCAGCCAGCTGGCCCCGATGGGTCAGCCGGTGCTCGAGCCCCCCTCGGTGAAGGGCTGGCCGGTGAACGAGGAGTGGATCAACCTGCGCTGGCTGCAGGCCCGGCGCCGCGGCCTGGCCGCCCTGTTGGCCGACGAAGAGGTGTGGGCTTCGGCGGCTCTGCCGCCGCAGCTGCTGCCCACGCTCACGCCGATCCCACCCCTGGGTCTCGACCTGCCCGCCCCAGCGGATCGCTCCCGCTTGGCCCAGCTGTTCGCCGATCCCGTGTGGCAACTCGCCTGACTCGCCGATGAAGCGCCGTTCCCTGCTGCAACTGCTCGCCGCCGCGGCGGTGACGCCGGCGGCCTTGGCCCAGAACCCCGGCCAGCGCAGGCCGGAGCGGGTGCTGCTGCTGCTGGAGTTGCGTGGCGGCAACGACGGCCTCAACACCGTGGTGCCCTGGCGTGACCCCCTCTACCGCCAGGCACGCTCCCGCCTGGCCCTGGAGCAGCCGCTACCGCTCAGCGATGGCCTCGGCCTGCACCCCGCGCTCGCGCCGCTGGAACCCCTCTGGCGCCAGGGACGCCTCAGCTTTGCCCTGGGGGTGGGCTGGCCGGTGCCCAACCGCAGCCACTT
>JBIKUY010000016.1:0-13614 GCA_044347355.1 Prochlorococcaceae cyanobacterium
TCAAGGCGATGGATCAGTGGGCCGCCGGCGTGGCCAGCGGCGAGGGGCCGGGTTGGGTGGCGGCGGCTGTGGATCGGCGTGGCACCGCTGGCCCGCTGCTGGCCCTGGGTCCCAGTGGCTCCACCAGCCTGGAAGGGGGGCAGGTCCTGGCCCTGCAGTTGGCCGCTGACAACTTGCGCCGCCCCAACCCCTGGTTGCTCGACCCCAGCCTGGCGGCCGGCAACCCGGTGCTGCGGCGCATGCTCGAGCTGGAGAGCGCTGGTGCCCGCGAACTGGCTCGCCTGCAGCAGGGCCTGCAACCTCTGCCGGCTGGGCTCAAGCAACCTGAGGGCTCCCTCGGCCAGCAGATGGCCCTGGCCCTGAGGCTGCTGGGCTCACCCCAGTGCCCGCCCGTGCTGGCCCTCTCCCATGGGGGGTATGACACCCATGCCAACCAGGGCCCGCGCCATCAGCGCCAGTTCAGTCAGCTGGCCGAGGGGTTGCAACTGCTCGATGCCGGCCTGGCCCAGCTGCGTCCCCGTCCCCAGGTGCTGCTGTTGGTGGTGAGTGAATTCGGCCGCCGGCTGCAGGAGAACGCCTCCGGCGGCACCGACCACGGCAGCGCCTCGGTGGCGATCCTCTACGGCGATGCTGTGGGCCGCCAACTGCCCCACCCCTGGCTCGGCCGCTACCCCAGCCTCGAGCGGCTGGACAGCCGCGGCGATCTGATCGCAGGCCTCAGCCCCGATGCGCTCTACAGCCAGGTGCTTCAGAGTCTGTGGGCTTGATCCCTCCCCGTGCTGTCGATCTCCGCTGCCATCACCCTGGCCGTTCTGGTGGGTGCGATCGTCTGTTTCATCGGTGGCTGGCTGGCGCCTGAATTCGTAGCCCTCACCGCCACCAGCCTGCTGATCGCCGGCGGTGTGCTCGAGCCCAGCCAGGCCCTGGCGGGCTTCGGCAGTCCGGCCCTGATCACCCTGATGGGCATGTTCGTGCTGGCGGAGGGACTGCTGCACAGCGGCGCCCTCGATCGCCTGCGCGAGCTGCTGGCCTCGCCGCGCATCCGCACATCCCAGCAGCTCACCGCCCTGCTGGTGGGGGTGGTGGCGCCCCTTTCGGGGGTGATCCCCAATACGCCGATCGTGGCGATCCTGCTGCCGGTGTTGCAAAGCTGGTGCCGGCGCCGCGGCATCAGCCCATCCCGGGTGTTGATTCCCCTGTCCTTCGCCACGATCACTGGCGGAACCCTCACCCTGATCGGCACCTCCTCCAACCTGCTGGCCAGTGAGGTGTCGGCCAAGCTGGGTTACGGGGAATTCCAGCTGTTTTCCTTCACGGCCGTGGGCATCCCGGTGTGGCTGCTAGGAAGCGCTTATCTCCTGCTCGCCTCCCGTTGGCTGCCCCAGCGGGGCCACGATCTCGACGCTGCCTTCCTGGAGCTCTCCCGCCAGGGCTATCTCACCGAGGTGGTGCTGCAAGAGGGTTCGCCCCTTTGCAACCGCACCCTGCATTCCAGCCGCTTGCAGCGCCGCTTCGACGTGGACGTCCTGGCGGTGCACCGCGGAGGCCAGAAGCTGCAGCCGCCCCTGGCTGAACTGCGCCTGCTGACCGGCGATCGACTGCTTCTGCGCTGCAGCCGCCAGGAGCTGCTCCGCCTCCAGCAGGACCGCATGGTGACCCTGGCGGGCACCCTGCTCGAGCCTCCCGCCAGTGGCATCCGCCACGCCGAGGTGCTGCTGCCCGCCGGCTCCCAGCTCACCGGCACCAGCCTGCGGGAGCTGCGCTTCCGCCAGCGCTTCAACGCCACCGTGCTGGCGGTGAAACGGGCCAACACCACCCTGCAGGACCGGCTCGGCCGGCTGGTGCTGCGCGAGGGCGACCTGTTGCTCCTCCAGGCGCCGCTGGATGCCATCCGCGGCCTGCAGCAGAATAGTGAGTTGGTGGTGCTCGACGAGCTGGATAGTGATCTGCCCAGCACCCACCGCAAGGGGCTGGCCCTGGTCACCATGGGGGCGGTGCTGCTGCTCTCCGGACTGCAGCTGATCCCCTTGGTCGCAGCGGTGCTGCTTGGGGTGGCGGTGCTGGTGGTGGCGAACTGTCTGGATGCCAGCACCGCCCTGCGGGCGATCCGCTGGGATGTGTTCCTGCTGCTGGGCGGCCTATTCAGCCTCAGCGCGGCGCTGCAGCAGAGCGGCCTGGCCCAGCTGGCCGCCGATGCGCTGCTCGGCTGGCTGCAGGGCTGGCCGGTGCTGGCCGCCCTGACCGCCGTGTACGCCATCACCCTGGTAGGCACCGAACTGCTCAGCAACGGCGCCACCGTGGTGCTGCTGCTGCCGGTGGTGGCCAAGCTCGCAGTGGGCCTTGGCCAGCCGCCGCTGCTGTTCATCTACGCCGTGGTGTTCGCTGCCAGCCAGAGCTTCCTCTCGCCGATTGGCTACCAGACCAACCTGATGGTGTACGGCCCCGGCAACTACCGCTTCCTCGACTTCCTGCGCTTTGGCTGGCCCCTCTCCCTGCTGTACGCCCTGCTGATTCCCTGGTTGTTGCTGCTGCTCAGTCCGTTGCTGCTGGGCCATGCCAGCCTCCCTCCAGTTCCCCTCTCCCCATGACGGTTCTGGTCACCGGCGGCGCCGGCTACATCGGCAGCCACACTGTGCGGGCGCTACAGCAGGCCGGCGAGGCGGTGCTGGTGCTCGACAACCTGGTGTATGGCCACCGGGCCATTGCCGAAGGCGTGCTGCAGGTGCCCCTGGTGGTGGGACAGCTGGGCGACCGCGACCTGCTCGATGCCCTCCTGCGCGGGGAGCACCCCCAGCTGCCCGCCGGGCCGGTGCAGGCGGTGCTGCACTTTGCCGCCTATGCCTACGTGGGCGAGAGCGTCAGCGAACCGGCGAAGTACTACCGCAACAACCTCGGCGACACCCTGGTGCTGCTGGAGGCCCTACGGGACGAGACCCAGCGGCGTGGCGCGGCGATCCCGCTGGTGTTCAGCTCCACCTGCGCCACCTACGGCATCCCCGCCGCCGAGCACATCCCGATCCGCGAAACCACCCCCCAGCAGCCGATCAATCCCTACGGCCGCAGCAAGTGGATGGTGGAGCAGCTGCTGGCCGACTTCGGCGCCGCCTACGGCCAGCCCAGCGTGATTTTTCGCTACTTCAACGCCGCCGGCGCCGACCCCGCCGGCGACCTGGGCGAGAACCACGACCCCGAAACCCACCTGATCCCCCTGGTGCTGGAGGCCATGGCCGGCCGCCGCGAGGCGATCCAGGTGTACGGCCGCGACTACCCCACCGCCGATGGCACCTGCATCCGCGACTACATCCACGTGAACGACCTGGCCGCTGCCCACGTGCTCGGCCTGGAGCGGCTGCGCACCAGCCCGGGCCAGTGGATTTACAACCTCGGCACTGGCAGCGGCTACTCCGTGCAGCAGGTGATCGAGGCGGCCCGGGCCGTGACCGGCCGCGACCTCCGTGTGGTGGATGCCCCCCGCCGCCCCGGCGACCCGGCCGAGCTGGTGGCTGATGCCGCCCTGGCCAGCACGGAACTGGGCTGGCAGCCCCAGCGCTCCGACCTGGCCACGATCCTGGCCGATGCCTGGCGCTGGCACCAGCGCTGCTGGGCCACCAGCTGAGCACCAGCGCTAACGGCCGGCCAGCCGCGCCGCCCCTTGCAGCAGCTGGCGCTCGGTGGCGGTGTACACCGCCTGGGCTTCGGCGGCGCTGCGGCCGATGCAGGTCATGCCCAGCTTGCCGAATTCCGAGAGGCAGCCCAGCAGGTGGAACACGCTGCCTCGCAGCTGGGCCGGGTCGAAGTGCAGCCCCGCCTCGGCCACGATGTCGATCAGGTCCACCGGCAGCAGCCCGCGCAGGCCCGGGTGCTGCAGGGTGTCGGTGGCGCGGTAGTAGAGGGGCGTACCGGTGGGGGCCCGGTAGAGGCCGTCCTCACCGTCGCTGCTGCCACCGGTGATCGCCCCCAGGGCGATGAACGGGTGGGTGGTGCCCCCCTGGCGCAGATTCACCTCGATCGCCTGCAGGTCCCAGCGGTCGCCGAAGCGGCGGGCGATGAAGTCCACCGCGTAGCGCTCCAGGGCGCCGGCGGCGGCCAGGGCCTCGCCCACCGCCCGACCATGGCGTAGCAACTCGGCCCGGTAGGCCCCGGCGGCGGGGAAGCAGCAGCCCAGATAGGTTTGCTCATCGGGCCCGCCCAGCACCTGCTCATGGCTGGAGAGCACCTCCACCGTGCCCGGCCCGCCGCTGCCACTGGGGTGGATCATGCCCTGCACGCTCGGCGAGCTGAATCCATCCCCCCCCTCCAGCCAGGCCTCGGCAAGCGCACCCTGCTCGGCCACCAGGTCCCGCCAGCGGGGTGCCGGCATCGGCAGCTGCTCCAGCTCCAAGCGGAGCTGCCGGCGCCGCTCGGCCGCCGACCGCTCCGCCAGCTGCAGGGGCGCCAGCGCCAGGCGGGCGTTGCCCTCGCCGCTGAAGCCCTCGTTCAGCTTCACCACCAGATGGCCGAGCGCGGGGTGGGCCTCCCACAGCTCGGCGCAGGCCTCTGCCAGGTCGTCGAGGTTGTGCACCAGCGGGCTGCCGGGTGGGTGGGGCACGCCGCAGCGGGCGAACAGCTCGCGGCTGCCGGCCTTGCTGCCCCAGTGGCCCAGGGCTGGATCGCAGCCCAGCAGCGGCACCTGCAGCCGCTCGCTGAGCTGGCGCTCCAGGTCGCTCACCACGAAGCAGCTGATGAAGCTGCGGCCCGGCCTCAGCAGTTCGGCGATGCGGCTGAGCAGGGCCGGCCGTTCCAGCAGTTTGGCCGTAAGCGGCCGGTCGGAGGCATCGTCGGTGTCGAACAGGTGCAGGCGGCGGCGGGCGTGGGAGGTGGGCACCCCCGGCAGCAGTTCCAGCACCGCATCCACCACCAGCTCCGCCAGGGGCTTGCTCGTGGCATACACCATGCGCACGCCGGGGTGGCGCAGGCGCACCAGGGAGAACAGCTGGCGTTCCTCGTAGTGGTGGGCGCCGGTCACCAGCTCCATCTGGCTGCGCTCCAGCGAAAGCGACGGCACCAGCAGCACGTCCACATCGGCTGCCGCCTCGGCATTGAGCCGTCCCCAGTGCGGCTGTAGCTGGGTCTGCAGCTCCGTGAAGCTGAGGGGGCTCATGGGGGCTGCGGCGTCGGAGTTATCCCGCTTAGCTTGGCTGGGCTGTTCAGCCGAGTCAGGCTTTGCGTCCGCTGCAGCGCCGCTCCCGCCCATGGCTCACCCTGCTGCAGGGCCAGATCGCGGCCGATGGCCTGGCCATGCTCTGGGCCCCCGCGGTTCTGGCTCTGACCGGTGTGGTGCGCATGGTGCAGGCGCTGGGGTTGTTGGGGCGAAGGCCCGCCCCTCTGCAGCCGCCAACCCGCCGGGGCGGGTCGCCGCGGGATTCCTACCGGCACGCCTGCGCTGCCTTGGGGGTTGCCCCCGGCAGTTCTTGGGAGGAAGTGCGAGCGGCCTGGCGTCGCCAGCTGCCCCATTGGCATCCGGATTGCGGCGGTGATCTGGAGCTCTGGCACCAGCGCCAGTCCGCCTATCGCCTGCTGGCGGACCTCAAGCGCTGAAGGCCTTGCGTGCAGGAATTGGGTAGGGGATGCGGCGGTGGCGCATTCGCTTCCACACCCGCACGAAGGCGCGCACTAGCAGCTCCAGTTCGCCCCGGCTGATGCCGCTTCCCGCCAGCTGCCCGTCCCGCTGACGGGCCTCAAGGATGCGGCGAACCATCTGCCGTGCCTCCTGTTCGGTGGTGCCGGGTGGCAGGGAGCGCAGCGCCGCCTCGCAGCCGTCTGCCAGCATCAGGATCGCTGTTTCCGGGCTGCGTGGCGTTGGCCCGCGGTAGCGGAAGCGCTCCTCGGCCACGGCCGGATTGCGCTCCCTCGCCTGGTGCAGGAAGTAGCCCATCTTCAAGGTGCCCTGGTGCTCGGGGATGAAGTCGGCCAGGGGGCGGGGCAGGCGGTAGCGGCGGGCCAGTCGCAACCCCTCATCCACGTGGGCCTGCAGGATCGCGGCACTGGCGTCGGGATCGTTGAGGTTGTCGTGGGGGTTGTCATCCCCCTCCTGGTTCTCGATGAACCATTGGGGGCCGTGCAGTTTGCCCACATCGTGATACAGCGCCCCGGTGCGCACCAGGTCCACGTCCGCGCCAAGGCAGCGGGCCCCCTCCTCGGCTAGCCCGGCGATCATCAAGGTGTGCTCGAAGGTGCCCGGCGCCTCGCAGGAGAGCCGCCGCAGCAGGGGCCGCTCCAGGTCGGCCAGCTCCAGCAGCCGCGCCTTGGTCACCAGGCCGAAGGAGGTCTCCACCAGCGGTGCTAACAGCAGCCCCAACATCAGCAGACCCGCCAGCATCAGCCCCTCGCCCATCAGGTCGATCTGACCCGGCAGGCCGCGCCCCTGCAGCAGCAGCCACTGCAGCAGCACCGCCCCCGCCGGCAGCAGCACCGCCAGCTGCAGCAGGCCGGCCCGGCTGCGCTGCCGGTCGGCGGCCATCGCCGCCACGGCACCGGTGGCCACCGCCAGCAGCAGCCGCATGCCCACGGTGCCGGTGAGCGGCAGGGGCCAGAGCAGGCTGGCTGCCGCCAGCCAGGCCAGGCCACAGCTGGTGCCCAGCCCCTGGGCCAGCAGTAGGGCCGGTGGCACTAGCAGCAGCAGCGGGCTGGCCAGCGGCCCCAGCCACAACGTCACCCCTGGCACCACCAGCAGGGTTGCCAGGGCGAGCAGCGCCTGCCGTGGTTCCAGGCTCGGCCGCCAACGCCGCAGCAGCAGGATCAGCACACCACTCACCGCCAGGGCCTCCAGGAAGTGGCCCAGCCAGGCCAGGGGCGTGGGGCGGCGATTCACAAGCCCGAAGTAATCGAGCACGTCGAAGGCCTGGGGGGTGATCGGGTCGCCCTGGCGCACCACCAGGTCGTCCTTCTTCACCGCGATGGTGGGCACGCCTTCCTGGTTGATCAAGGCCTCGATCCGCCGCTGACTGAGGCCAGGGTCGCTGCGCAGGTTCGACTGCCCTTGCAAGGCGTGCACCAGCAGCCTGGCCCCCAGCTCCCGCCCCGCTTCGTCCTGGGCATCCAGCTGCAGGTTGGCCGCCTGGAGCAGCTGACCTTCGGCCACCCCCGGGGCCAGCCCCTGGCTGAGCATGCGCAGCTGGGCCTGGCGCACCTCCCTCTCCCAGGCCATGCGCTGCGTCGTCGTGAGCTGCCGCAGCCAGGCCCGCTCGCTCAGGCTCAGCGGCACCGGCTTCACCAGGGAGTCGGCACTTTCGGCCTGCACCTCGATCAGCCCGAGGGCTTCGTCGAGGCGTCCGCGAAGCAGCTTGCTGGCCTGCTCATCTACCACCTGCACCGTGGTGCGCGGCAGCATCTGCTGCCGCCGTTGCTCCAGGGCCGTGCTGTCCAGCACCCTGGCGTCCCGGGGGGCCCGTACCGTGAACGGGGCCACCATCCCGGCTCGCAGGTTGGGCTCCACCAGCCAGGGCCAGCTGGCTAGCAGCGCCACCAGGCCGCACACCAGAACCACGGCCACGGTGTCCTGGGGCCGCCACCAGGCCAGGCTCTGGCGCGGTCGTTCCACCCGCAGCAGGTGCCGCCACTGGGTTCGCAGCCATCGCCACCGCATGGGTTAACGCTAGCCGCTCCGGTGCAGGGCAAGCTGGAGATCAGCTCCCTCTCCCCTGCATGGCCCTCCGCCTCGACGGCAAGCAGCTCGCGGCCGCCATCGAAGGGCGGTTGCGCGACACCATCGCCCAGCAGCTTCCTGGCGTGGGGCGCCCCCCTGGGCTGGCCGTGCTGCGGGTGGGCGATGACCCCGCCAGTGGCGTGTACGTGGCCAACAAAGAGAAGGCCTGCGCCCGGGTGGGCATCACCAGCCTGGGGGCCCACCTGTCCGCTGGCACCCCGGCGGCGGCGGTGCTGGCGGCGGTGCAGCGGCTGAACGACGACCCGGCCTGCGACGGCATCCTGCTGCAGCTGCCCCTGCCTACTGGCCTCGACGAGGGGCCGCTGCTGCTCGCCATCGATCCGGAGAAGGATGCCGATGGCCTGCACACCCTGAATCTTGGCCGGCTGCTCAAGGGTGAGCCCGGGCCGCGCAGCTGCACCCCCGCCGGTGTGATGGCCCTGCTGGCCGCCGCCGGCGTGGAGCTGGCCGGCAAGCGGGCCGTGGTGGTGGGCCGCAGCATCCTCGTGGGCCAGCCGATGGCCCTGATGCTCCAGGCCGCCAACGCCACCGTGAGCGTGGCCCATTCCCGCACCGCCGATCTGGCCGCCCTCACCCGCCAGGCCGAGGTGCTGGTGGTGGCCGCCGGCCGCCCGCGCATGATCGGCGCCGAGCATGTGCAGCCCGGTGCCGTGGTGGTGGACGTGGGCATCCACCGCACCGACAGCGGCCTCTGCGGCGATGTGCGTTTCGAGGAGGTGGAGCCGATCGCCAGCGCCATCAGCCCGGTGCCCGGCGGCGTGGGCCCGATGACCGTGACCATGCTGCTGGTGAACACTGTGGTGGCCTGGTGCCGCCGCCATGGGGTGGAGCACGATCTGGGCGATCTGGTGCCCTGACGCGGGCGGCCCGCAGCCGCTTACAGGGCAAATTCGGCGATGCCCCCGCCCAACACGACATCGTGATAGGTGTTGTCGGAATTTTTCCAGTAACCGCGGGCGGCGGGGTTGAAATAGATGTGCACAAATTTTCGGGCCGGGTCATCACTGGGCATGCCTTCCCGGTAGCCCGGCACGCCTGCCTTGACCCAGTTGCGGTAACGCGAATCGGACCCATCGCTCCACTGGAAGCGCCCAGCCTCTCGGATCGCGTTCAGGCCGATCCAGAGGCCGCAGTCGTCTGCGGCTAGGGGCGCGAAGGTGCGGGTGAGGAAGTCATTCTCTCCAGGCCCTTGGATGGTCACCAGATCGCCACCGAGGCGCCGGGCCTTGCGGCGGGCATCCCGCCAGGTGAGGGGACCCTCCAGCAAGGCATAGGCCGACCCCTTGCGCTGGAAGACCTCGTATCCCAACCCCGTGAGCTTGTCGACGATGGTGCGTGACGCCATGGGCAACAGGGAAGGCGACACCTGACCTCAACAGTGTAAATGTTTTTACGTTGTTGGGCATTGTTGTCGGGCGCCGGCCAGCGGGTTGCCTGAGAGAATCCCTGCCAGCAACCCGATCGGCATGACCGCGGCGGTGACCAGCACAGACAGCGCCTCCGCGGGAGCGCCAAAGGCTTTCGACTTCGCCGCCTATCTCGAGGCGGCTCGCCTGAAGGTGGAGGCTGCTCTCGATGGCTCCTTGGGCCCGGAGCGGCCCGAGAGTCTGCGGGAGGCGATGCGCTACTCCCTGCTGGCGGGCGGCAAGCGGCTGCGGCCCATCCTCTGCCTGGCGGCCTGCGAGCTGGCGGGCGGCAGCAGCGAGCAGGCCATGCCCACGGCGGTGGCGCTGGAGATGATCCACACCATGTCGTTGATCCACGACGACCTGCCCGCCATGGACAACGACGACCTGCGCCGCGGCCGGCCCACCAACCACAAGGTGTACGGCGAGGCCAACGCCATCCTCGCCGGCGACGCCCTGCTCACCCGCGCCTTCGAGATGGTGGCCCTGCGCAGCCCCGGCGTGCCGGCCGAGCGGCTGCTGGCGGTGGTGGGCGAGCTCTCCCTGGCCTCCGGCGCCCCCGGCCTGGTGGGCGGCCAGGTGGTGGATCTGGAGTGCGAGGGCAAGCAGGTCGATCTGGAGACGCTTGAGTACATCCATCTGCACAAAACCGGTGCTCTGCTGCGGGCCTGTGTGCTTAGCGGTGCCTTGATCGCCGGTGCCTCAGAGGCCCTGCTTGAGGCCCTGCGCACCTACGCCCGCGGCATCGGCCTGGCCTTCCAGATCATCGACGACATTCTCGACGTGACCGCCAGCAGCGAGGTGCTGGGCAAGACCGCCGGCAAGGACCTCACCGCCGACAAGACCACCTATCCCAAGTTGCTGGGCCTGGAGGAATCGCGCCTGCGGGCTGATGCCCTGGTGGCCGAAGCCAAGGCCGCGCTGGCCCCGTTCGCTGCGGCGGAGGATGGTGACCTGCGGGCGGCGCCATTGCTGGCCCTGGCCGATTACATCACCAGTCGCGATCGATGAGCACCCTGGCTTCCCCTGATTCGGGTCATGTGTTGCTCATGACCCGTGACCTGTTCGACAACGCCGCTCTTTGGTGGGGCCTGGCGGCCTGCGGCCTGGCCCAGCTCTCCAAGCTGGCGGTGGAGCTGGTGGCGGAGCGCCGCTGGAATCCCGCCGTGCTGGTGGAAACCGGCGGCATGCCCTCCAGTCACTCGGCCCTGATGACCGGCACCGCCGCCGGCCTGGGCTGGCAGCTGGGATTCAGCGATCCCCTGTTTGCCCTGGCGGCGGTGCTCTGTTTCGTGGTGCTCTACGACGCCTCTGGCGTGCGTCAGGCCGCTGGCCTCACCGCCGAACGGGTGAATGGTCTGGTGGCCGACGCCGGCGGGCTGGTGGGGGGCCATCTGCCCCCCCGGCCCCTCAAGCAGAACCTCGGTCACACCCGCCTTCAAGTGCTGGTTGGGGCCCTGATCGGACCGCTGGTGGCCCTGCCCGGCCTGGTGCTGGTGGGCTCGCCCCTGCATCTGGCCCAAGTTTGGGGCTGGATCAGCGGCTAGATGCTCAGGGCCTGCTGGTCGGCTGAGGAGCTGGCTCCCGCCAACACCCCAGGCTGTCGCTGGTCTTCAACAACCCAGGCTGCTCGCCCTGGGGCGCCATGAAGCCAGGCTGCAGGCCACTCACCGCCGAGCTGGCGGCCAAGCCATCGGCTGTGCTTGTGAACAGCTGCCCCTCTCCCATGGCCCCGGTCAGCGCCTTCGGGTTGGCCTTGCTGGAGTGGCGGAGCAGGGAATCCTGCTGTTTTCGGGATGGGGAGGCGCTGGACTCGCTGGCGCGTCCCGTGAGCTTCTCGCCTTGGCGTGGGGATGCGTCTCAGCGTCAAGGGCTGTTACAGCTGGCCGGTGGCGTCGCTGTAAGGACGCAGCTTGGCTTGGGCCTCGCGCCCGGGCCCTTACAACTGCCCACCCTGGGAGATGCGTCGCTGGAAGGAGCTGTTTCCGATGGCCGGGCCCCTGTTGCCCTCGCCCCAGACATAACCGTTGCGATAGCCAGTGATCCGCAACCGCCCGTTGGCGGTTTGCCTGTCCCCGCTTTCGGGGGCCATGCTCCACCGGCTGCCCCGCAGCCAGCGGTAGGCACCAGAGCGGTAGGCGCGCTGGTCGCCAGCGGCCGTGCTGGGTTCGGCGGATCGCTGTTGGCGGAGAAGGGCAGCATGGAGGCCCAGTGGGTGGTGAAAGCGCCTTCCCCACCGGTGATCATCTGCATTTCCATCGCCTGCTCACCCTTCACCCGCCGCCCCTGGCCAATGCCGATGATCGTGCCGCCGCCTGAGGTGGAGAATTCAATGCGCACCTGGCCGCTGCGGGTCATTACCCCCTGCATCAAGGCCCGCGACCGGGTCATCGATCCACTGGCATCCACGATCTTGGCCACCGAGTTGCCGCTGAACCGGCCGCCCTCGGCGTCCGGGATCGATCAGATGGTCCGGTCGGCGGCAGGCATGGGCCTGCTGGGGTTGTCCTCATTCAGGAAACGCCAGCAAGGTGGCCGCAGGCACAGACCAGGTCGATCCATTGAGGAGGGCATCCATCGATCGGAGGCCATCGGCAACGGGCAGGCAGACCGGCAAGCTACGTGGGGAAATGGCCCTGCATGAGGCCCTGAACGATTCCTTCTCTCCCAGACCCTTCCCGGCTCACCGCCGACCAGCAGGCCGCTGCCGCCGCCTTCACGGCCTGGCTGGCGGAGCCTGCCGACGGCACCCCTTTCGTGCTCAGTGGCTTTGCAGGCACGGGCAAGACCTTCCTCTCCAGCCAGCTGCTGGCCAGGGTTGAGGCCAGTGGCCTCTGCTGGACCGTGGTGGCCCCCACCCACAAGGCGGTGGGTGTGCTGCGGGGCCAGCTGGCCGCGGCTGGCCTCAGCCCCACCTGGTTCCCCTCCACCATCCACCGCCTGTTGCGGCTGAAGCTTCGCCGCCAGGGGGATCTGGAGCGCTGCGAGGAAACCGACCAGACCGCCCTGGCCCTCGAACACCTGGGCCTGGTGTTGATCGATGAGGCCTCGATGGTGGATTCCCAGCTGCTGGAGATCAGCCTGCGCTGCGCCCATCCCTTCCGCACTCGGCTGGTGTTCGTGGGTGATCCGGCCCAGCTGCCGCCGGTGGGGGAGGCCAGCAGCCCGGTGTTTGCCATGGGCCGGGCGGCCACGGCCGAACTGCGTGAGGTGGTGCGCCACCAGGGGCCCGTGCTGCGCCTGGCCCAGGGCATCCGCGAGCAGGCCCTGCCCTGCCGCCCACCGCCGCCCCTGGGCCCTGTGCGTGATGCCGCCGGCCAGGTGGCCGTGCTGCCGCGGCGCCAGTGGCTGGAGCAGGCCCAGGCCGCCCTGCGCCGCAGCGCCGACACCGACAACCCTGACCTGGCCCGGATTCTCTGTTACACCAACCGCTCCCTGGAGCAGCTGGTGCCGATCGCCCGTCGGGCCCTGCACGGTGCCATGGCTGACCAGCTGGCGGTGCTGCCCGGCGAGGTGCTGATCACCCGGGCGGCGGTGATGGCGCCCGCCTGCCGCCAGGGCGAGGAGATGGCCGAAGAACCTGACATGGTTCTCGGCTCAAACCGGGAGCTGGTGGTGCGCGATGTGCAGCCCGAGCGGTGTTGCCTGGCCGATTTCGGCCTCGCTGCCACGGATCTGGCGGGCGATCTGCTGCTGCCGGCGATGGCGGTGCCGGTGATCGACACGCTCATGGCCACGGTGGAGGTGGGTGAGGGCACCCTGCAGCTGCGCTTGCTGCCCCCGCTCGGCTCAGCCGCTCGCGCCAGCCTGGATGCCGTGCTGGCCCGCCTGCGCTCCGCGGCCCGCGGCCAAGAGAAGAGTGCTGCCAGGGCCCTGTGGCGGCGCTTTTTTCTGCTGCGCGATGCCTTTGCCTCCCTCGGTCCGGCCGCGGTGCTCACGGTGCATCGCAGCCAGGGCAGCACCTTTGGCGAGGTGTTCGTGGATGCCGACGTGTTCTGGCCGAAGGATCCGCTGCTGCGCCGCCAGCTGGTGTATGTGGCCGTGAGTCGGGCGCGCACGGCCGTAACCCTGATGGCCGGAACAGCCGCTGCCAGCGATCAGCAACTCTGGCAGGGCTGGTTGGTCGATCAGCCCAGCAGCCCCAAGTCGCCCTAGTTGACCGGAGATTCCTGACCGCTGCAAGAAGTCCTCGAATTCGAATTGGTGCTGGGCTGGGCTGGTGTTCGAGGGGAGAGAAGCCCTCAGCCCACTTCGCATCAGAGTTCTCAGTCAGGCATGGGTTGGTTGTGGCAATCGAGATCGTGTGATTATCCTAGGGAAACAGCAATCTCTAGCGCCATTGTCTGCGAATGAGATCCACTTAGCGACAGTAATCTATTGGTTTGAAGGTCTGGCTCTCATCGATCTTAGGGTAGTTTGATGTAGCTGTCAATCTGTAGAAGTCAACCCCAAAGAGATGGGCAAGATTCCATGAAACATGGGTTTCTTCTTGAACTGGGGTTG
>JBIKUY010000201.1:0-4551 GCA_044347355.1 Prochlorococcaceae cyanobacterium
AGGGGGCCCACGTGTGGGACGTGGCCCACCGGGGCGCCGAATGCCGGATCATCGCCGGGCTCGACCAACCCTGGGGTGAGGTGCAGGCCTGCACCTCCTGCGGCAAGTGCGTGGACGTGTGCCCCACCGGCGCCATCTTCCACAAGGACGACACCACCGGTGAGAAGGCGCCGCAGCGGCAGCGGCCCGAGCTGCTGCGCAACGCCCGGGAGCAGCACCAGTGGCAGAACCAGTGACCGCACCCGCAGCCGTGAGTCCGCCATGACCACCCCTTCCCCCCGCCTGCGCTTCGCCACGGTGTGGCTGGCGGGCTGCAGTGGCTGTCACATGTCGTTTCTGGATCTCGACGAGTGGCTGTTCGATCTGGCCCAGCAGGTGGACGTGGTGTTCTCGCCGGTGGCCAGCGACGTGAAGGCGTACCCCGAGGGGGTGGACGTGTGCCTGGTGGAGGGGGCCGTGGCCAATGCCGACAACTTGGCGCTGGCGTTGCAGGTGCGGCAGCGCACGGGGCTGGTGATCTCCTTCGGCGACTGCGCCGTGACGGCCAACGTGCCGGGGTTGCGCAACCTGTGGGCGCAGGTGGATGGGGGCTCGCGCCAGAGCGTGCTGGATCGCGGTTACCTGGAGCTGGCCGACACCGGCGCCCAGCACCCCCATGCCCCCGGCATCGTGCCGGAGCTGCTGGAGCGGGTGCTGCCGCTGCATGAGGTGATCCCGGTGGACCTTTATCTGCCTGGGTGTCCGCCCTCCGCCGAGCGCATCCGCGGATTTCTGGAGCCCCTGCTGCGGGGCGAGCGTCCACCGCAGCAGGGCGCCGAGCAGCTGCGTTTCGGCTGATCAGGGTTGACCCATGTCTTCGGCGGTGCCCGGGACCGTGGCGCCGAGCCCCGTTTCGCGCTCCAGCCCGGTGCGACTGAGGTTCCAGCGGTAGATCGCGGTGGCCTCGGCGGAGCGGGCCACCTGCAGGTTGCGCTGGGCCACCAGCATCTCCGTGATCGGCGCCAGGCCTGCGCGGTAGCGGATCTCGGCATCGCGCACGGATGCCTCGCCGGCCGCTACGGCGGCGCGGGCGGCCTCGGCCTGGGGACCGGCGGCCTGATGGGTGCTGTACCAGGTTTCCACGCTTTGGATGATCAGCTGTTCGGCCTGGGCGATGGCCAGGTCGGCCCGCTCGGCCCGTTGCTGGGCCAGGGCAATCGAGTGGCGGGTCTGGCCGCCGTCGTAGAGGGGCTGGCGCAGGGTGAGGGCGGCCCCCCAGTCGTAGAAGCCGCCGGAGGCTGAGCCGTCGTTGTTCAGGGTGGGAAGGGGCAGGCCGCCGCTTTCGCCCACATCCAGGCGACCGCTGGTTTTCAGCCCCTGCACGTTCAGCCAGTCGCCGCTGAGGCCGGCACCTAACAGCAGGCCCAGGCTGGGCAGGCGGCCGGCGCGTGCCAGTTCCAGACCGGCCAGCTGGGCCTGCCGCTGCTGCTGCAGGCTCTCGAGGGCCGGCCGTTGGTCGAGGGCCAGACGGATGCTCTCCGGCAGGGGCATCACCCAGGCGGCCTCCGGCATCAAGGGGTCCCGCAGCGTGATGGTGAGCGCCGCGGGCAGATTCAGGCTCCGGGCGAGGGCGCTGAGGGCGATCCGATGCTGGGCCTGGGCTTCCGCCAGACCCTGCAGATCGGCTTGCACGAGGGCATGGGCCTGGAAGGTGTCGATGCGGGCGGCCAGCCCTTCGCGTCGCAGGGCGTTGGCATCGCTCTCCAGCCGGCGGGAGGTGGTGAGGGCCAGCTCCCAGGCCGGGATCAGGGCGGCGCTCCACTGGGCGGTGAGGTAGTTGCTGAGGATTTCGAAACGGACCCGCCGCTGCTCTTCCCGCTCGTCGGCCTGGGCAGCCTCGAGGCCGGCCTCGGCAGCACGGCGCAGCGGCATGCGGTTGAAGTCAAGCAGGGGAAGCTTGAGCACCACGCCTGCGTTGATGAAGGCGTTGTTGATCACCGCGGAGCTGTTGCCGCGCAGATCGAACGAGAGGTCGCCGATCGTCGGCAGGTTGGAGATGAAGCCGATGTCGGTGCCCACCTGGGCAAAGCTGCTGAAGGCCACCAGGTCGACCGTCGGCCGGAAGCGGGTGCGGCTCAGTTCCAGCAGGCTGCGGTTCTCCGCCACCGTGAGGGCGCTGCCGCGCAGCCCGAGCGAGCGGCGCAGGCCGAGGCGCAGGGCGTCATCGCGGCTCAGCTGCAGGGTGGTTGGCTCAGGCGTGGCTGCGGTGGGGGCCACGGCGGCTGAATCGCTTCCACTGTTCTGCTGGGCGGCAGGGATCGGCCGGTCGGCGGCAAGGATCGGCCGACGTACCGACTGCCCGAGCACAAGGCTGGCGAGCAGCAGGGGCGCAGCGCAGCGCCAGAACGGTCGGCAGGCCACCAGTAGAGAACGAGCAGGGCAGCAAATTACCGGATAATTTCAAGAGCATCTGCCGACAGCGGACGAACCGGTTGTCTGACATCGCCGCATGACACCAGCTGATTCACCGGTTGATGCGCCTGCTGAACCTCCAGCTGTAACCCCGGCCGAACTGCCGATCGACCTGCCGGAGGAGCATTCGTTGCGGCTGATGGGCCGGCTGCTGCAGCTGCTGCCGATCAGCCTGGTGAGCGGCCTGACGGCGATCTGGGCCTTTTCGCCCACAGTGGCGGTGCGGGTGGAGGGCAGCGCCGTGCTGTTGCAACCCGACAGCCGCGTGGGTTTCTATGCCCGCTCGGCGGGCCAGGTGCAGGAACTGCACCGGCGGGTGGGTGACCCGGTGCGCCAGGGGGAGCGGCTGGCCAGCTTGAGCCGCAGCGACCAGGCCGCCGCTGATGGCGGCGCCGTGGGGCCTAATCCGGATGCGCTGGTGTTGCAGATGCGGGCCCTGGTGGACCAGCAACGGGCGATCCGCAGCCAGATCGCCAACCTGCAGACGGCTGATGCGCCGGTGCGCCAGCAGCTGGCAGCGCTGGAGCGGCTGCGCCAGCAGGAGATCATTCCCCGCTACAGCCCCCTGTGGGTGGGGGCCCAGGATCTGCATCTGCGCAACCTGAACCAGATCCGGGCTCTTGAGGCGCAGTTGGCCCAGCTGGATGCCAGCCGGGCTGGGTTGATGGGCCAGCGCGACAGCCAGGACGTGCTCGCCCCCCGCAGTGGCCGGCTGCTGAGCCTGGCGGTGAGTCCAGGCCAGGCGGTGTTGCCGGGCCAGCGGCTGGGCATGATCGGCGATGGGCCGCTGCAGAATGGCAGCCCACGGCAGGCCACGGTGCTGTTCAGTGATGCCGATGCCGTGCGGTTGCGACCTGGCAACGAGATCCTGCTCGATCCTGCGCTGCAGAGCCGCGATCGCTACGGCGGCACGGCTGAGCGCTATGGCTCCCTGGTGGGCCGGATCACGGCGATCTCGCCGGCCAACGCCGACCTGGCTGAGGTGACCCGGGTGGTGGGCGACGGTGCGTTGGCCCAGAGCCTGATGCAGCGCAGCCGTCAGGCGGCGCTGGGGGAAGGCGGCGATCCGATGGAGTTGGCGGGCGAGCGGCTGGGAGCTCCCGTGCAATTGGTGACGGTGGCGCTGGAGCCTGGTGACACTCCGAGCGGGTTGCGGTGGACGGGCGGGCCCGGACCGGACGTACCGCTGATGAACGGCACCCCCGCCCGGGCCAAGGTTGATGTGGAGCGGCGGGCGCCGGTGAGCTTCGTGCTGCCCTTCCTGCGCTGGCTCGGGGGGGCGGAGCGATGAGCACCCCCCGCCGCGGCCTGGCCCTGCTGCTGGGTCCATGGCGGCAGCCGGCCCCCTGGCTGGCCCTTGTGCTGCTGGCGATCGCCGCCGTGAGCAGCCCGCCGCGGCTGTGGTTCTGGCTGGCGCTGCTGCTGGTGGTGCTGCTGGTGGGCTGGCTGCAGGCGCTGCGGCCGCCGGGCGACTGAGTGGACAGCGTGCGGGTGGCCTGGGTGATCGGCCTGGCGGCGGCCCTGGCGTCGGCGGTGTGCGGCGGCATCGGCCTGAGCGGCGAGGCGATCGCCTACGGAACGGTGATTGCGGTGCTGGTGGTGCGGCCGGACTTCAGCCGCTGGCCGCCGGCGATTTATCCGGTGCTGGTGGTGCTGGTGGGGTTCTGCATGGCGATCGGCGTCAGCCTCGGCCTGGCCCTCGCGGGGGTGCCGCAGGTGTTCAGCTTTGGCCTGGTGGCGGTGCTGATGCAGCTGCTCACCCTGCTGCTGCCCGCCAAGTTGCGGATGCTCGCCGGCGTGGTGGCGGTGGCGGGGGTGCTGCCGTTGCTGAGCAGCAGCCCGAGCTGGAGCGCCTGGGGAAACCAGCTGCTGGCGATTGCTGTGGGGCTGGCGATCGGCACGCTCACCCAGCTGGCCTTCACCCCCGCCCGCCTGAGGCTTGCCGGGCCAGAGGCGGAACAGCCCGAGCCGGAGCCCGCCGAGCCCCCCCTGCCCCAGCGGCTGCAGGAGGGGCTTCGCTCGCCGTTCTTCTGGCGCAAGCTGGTGGTGGCGAGCCTGGCGTTGGCCGTGGGGCAGGGGGTGGGGGCGGTGACGCCGAAG
>JBIKUY010000202.1:0-4532 GCA_044347355.1 Prochlorococcaceae cyanobacterium
GGCGGCGGCTCGGCCTGCGGCTGGCCCATGGCCTTGGCACCGCAGCAGACCCTGCATCCCACCTTGGGTTGCCTTCGCCTGCACAACGCTGACCTGCGCGACAAGGTGCTGCCGCTGTACCGCCAGAGCACGGTGGATGTGGGGGTGTTCCAGAAAAAAAGTGACGGCGGACCTGGCGCAAGAAGAGCTTGGTCCTGGTGAACAGCAGCCCCACACCGAGCGGCGCCAGGCGGAGGCCCTGCGGGTCTGGCAACTGCTGCAGAGGGGCGCATTGCAGTTGCCGCTGGCTGGGGCCTGATCGTCTGGGAGGAGCAGCGATGCATGCCAAACCAGCACCCCCACGCCACCGTTCGACCGTGAGTGGTTCGTGTTCAAGACCCTGGCGGTGGTGATCAGCACCTTGCTATTGATCTATTCGCTGGCTGCCGGGGTCTGCGGCCAGCGGTCGCTGGCGGGTAGGCCGATCGGGCAGATCTGCCCGGCACCCTGGAGCAGCCGCAGGGCGGCTTTGATTCCACCCTCAACCTGCTGCTGGCGCTGCTCCGCCCAGCAGCGCTCACGCAGATGGACCGGTGACAGCACCGCGATCCAGTGGCCAGGTACTGAGGTTGCGCGAGCAGGGCGCGTGGGTAATGGCACAGGTCAGAACTGATCCGTGGTCTGCAGGTTGTCCGCGACCCAGCGACTGAAGCCCTCACGATCCAGCTCACCGCTGGCCACCACCAGCACCACTGCCTCTGAGGCATCGACGGTGGCATCCAGCTCGGAGCCGTTCAGCACGAGCGTGGTTTCCATGGCGGCATGGCCGATCCGCTTGTTCCCGTCCACAAAGGGATGGTTCTGGATCAGAGAGAAGCCCAGTGCTGCGACCTTGTCACTGAGTTCCGGGTAGAGGTCAACTCTGCCAGAACTCTGATGGGGCTGCGCCAGGGAAGCCTCCAGCAGCCCCAGGTCCCGCAGACCGGGCAGGCCGCCGCTTTGCTCGATCAGGCGGCGATGCAGATCCAGCACCTCCGCCAGGCTGAGCCACCGCATCAGGCCAGGCGTCGGTAGAGCTCCTGGTTCTTCTGGAGGACTCGATCCGCAGCGCTCTGGAAGTCAGCCGATTGACGCGACACCAGATCCCGCACCGCGGCAGTAGCCAGATCGGCCTCGCTCACCTGGAGACGGCGAGCGGTTTCGCTCAGGGCCTGGGCCTGCTGGTCGCTGAGCTCAATCGCGATTCCCACCGGCGCTCTCCACCTGGAGGACTGATCCATCCAGGTTGGCACCTCTGACCAGCGGCAGCCAGGAGGCAGATGGACGCCGATCACCATGACCATGCTTTCATCTGCCGCTTCTGTCTTCTGCCGCCCAGAGGAGGATCCGTTTCTGCTGCGGGAGTCCTGCGGCAAGACCATTGAAGGCATCCTCACAGGTCATGTCGGCCGGCCACTGCGCCGCACCTGGATTCAGCACTTCTATGGGGAGGAGGTGCTGCCGGCCATCCAGCGCTGCATGGCGCTGGTGGAGGAGATCGTTCAGGCACTGCAGCTTGAGCAGGATCTGGAGATCCAGCAAATCCCGCTGGCGGCAGAGCGTGATCAGCGGGAGCTGATGGCCGAGGCCGGTGTGGCCGGCATGGGCTACTGAGGCCCGGCTGGGGGCTTTCTCTGGGTTCTGGCCAATCAGCCAGGCCTGGAAGGAGCCCCCAGCTCCCGGACTGGGTGCAGACAACCAACCCGCCATCAGGGCCTGGGCTGCTCCGCCTCTCGCGCCTGCTCGTGCTGCGCGGCTCAGGCCTGCCGCAGGCCGTATCAGGTCTGACGGGAAAAGCTGGGCCAGCCCACGATCCCAGGAGAGCCAGCACCTCTGGTTAGCGGGCGCGGTGAGGCATCAGCACGGCACTTGCACCGTTGCCACTGGCGGCAGACTGGCCGGGTGGCGCGAAACCCCTCCGCAGCATGCCCATGGCCTGCACTGCGCCGGCGGGGCGTCTGGTCGGTGTTCTCCGCACCATCCCAGCCATGGCCATTCCCCATGCCCCGTCTGTGACGTCCGCCAGCTTGTGGCTCACCGCTATCAGCCCCGCGTGCAGAAGCTCGGCTCCACTCCCTGTGAGGTCGAGTTCCTCGGCCGGCGCGGCAAGCCCGTCAAGAAGATGCGGCTGAGTCCTGCCCACAAGGCCTTCGCGTTTGCCGGCAAGCTGCAGGGCACCCCCGGCTGCACCGTCTCGGTCTGGTGAGCCCTTGGGCCCTGGCCCGGCTGCCGGTTGGTGGCCGGGCTGATGGGAGGGTGCCTGGCAACAGCAGGTGAAAGCCCACTGAGGCCATGACCACCCGCACCAGCCGCCGCACGCGCAAGGTCAGCATCGGCAAGGTGAGAACAGCCAGAAGCAGACGCAGCGCAAGCCGCAGCGCCGACTCCGTGCTCCAGTTGCCAGGGATCAGCCCTGTCAGGCGACAGTGCTCTCAACGTCACCTGGCTGGTGTGGAACCGGGAACCCAGGCGGCAATACGAGAGTGTGAGTGACCTCACCTTCCGCATCGAGGCGCTGCTGCACGAGCGGGGCACCCCAGCGAGGGGGCACTGAATGCGCTTGGTCGTCAGTCCAGCACGCGTTAGGAGTTGAACCACGGCAGTTTCAGACCAAGGGCTTCGATTGGATCCATCACGAGCTTGTTGAGGGCACGGCCTAGAACGACTTGTGGCTCGTCTGCCCGAATCGGAAGAACGGGATGCGAGTGGTCGGCACCGTTGACAATCTTTCGCCTGATCAGGGAGTTCCCTGCCTCCAGGCCGCACACATAGGCTCGTTCCTGACACAAACCCTTGGCTCCATGTTCTTTCTCGCCCATCCGCACCCAGTCGCCAGCGCAAACGATCGACTGCACTGAGGTTTCCAAGGGTGGCCGCTTTCTGAAACTGCCCGGAGAAAAGAACGACACCGAGCCTGGATAGCGCCGCACCTCGGAATCAACCACCCTGGCATTGGTGAATTCTGGATGAGCGATGGGGAGCAGATCACGCGTAAGCCGATCGATGATCTCTTGATCACTCATCGCTGCAATGGCCGATGCGTTGTAGAAGTCGCTTGCGACCACCGAGCCCTGGGGCTGCTCATCACTCCAGAGAGCCTGTTGCGCATCCTTGTGCAGTTGATCCAGCATGAAAAAAGTGCCCCCAGAGCCCTTCAGTGATTCGAAGCGGGAAAACACGTTGGCTGGGTAAGCAATTGGAACATCACGATCCAGCCATAGACGTGCTGACACGACATCGATGGAACCAAGCGAAGCAGCGCCAACAAGCTCCGGTACAGCCATGCTGAGTTCTGGAGAGTGAGCCATCAGAGACTTGAGCCCTTTTGCACCAACAGCCATGACCACAGCATCCACATCATCAATCACCTGAACTGATTTGGTCGCCACGTTCATCAGCTCAACCGAGCTGACGCGCTGCGAGTCAGGCAATACATTCACCCGTCTCACCAACGTTCCCCCAAGGACCTGCAGATGATGGCGGGAGATCAGCCTTCGACTCAAAGGTGCAAACAGATGTTCGGCGATGCTTTTCGACTTGATCCAACGGACATCAAAGGAGTCTTGGTGGGCCAGGGCGTAGTAATAGAGGAGCTCCATGGTGACCGCAGCCGAAAGCTCTTCGGGCGGCTTGAACAAGCCAACCAGCAAGGTGGGGCGCAAGAACTCATTGATGAGTCGATCGCTGATGCCGAGCTTGACAAAGAGTGATTGCGCATCGAGATCGTCGTACTGCTGGAAAGTCTTGTCGCTGCGATAGAGGTCAAGCATTGCATAGAGAAGCCCTGCGATGCTGAGCCGGTCTTGAATGGGTAGTCGTGTGAAGTTGGTGATTGTTGCCACCATCTGGCCAAGCGGACTTGGCCATTGGGGTGCGTCTCCAAAAACAGGCGCTGTTGCTTCTAACCCATCGGGCGACCAGAAGGCACTGGTTGTGAAGGCAGTGAAGATATCGCCAGCGCCGAGTTCATCGGTTAGGGCATTGATGTTGGGATAGTCTTTCCAAAAACCTCTGGTGCCTGCCTCGAAAGGTTTGCCGCTTTTGGTTGTGATTGGTGAACTGCCTGTTGGATCGGACATCCCATCAATCAAGGTGACACGACTACCGGCTTCACAGAGTGCCTTGGCTGCGCCCCAACCAGCCCATCCGGCTCCGATCACGACGACATGGGATGGTCTTCCGCCGGGCATGGTCTCGTCTGGCATGGCTGCTACGAACGTCGGCTCATCTTTTGCAAGTTACTCAAAGAGTGATGGAGCTCGCCGCTCCGTCGTACCGCTTCTGATCTGGAGCGTTGGGCGAGGCGTGGCGGATGCCGTGACTGCTGCAGCAGGACTGTGCTCAGGCGAACCATTCAATATCCAGAATTCGGGAGATTTCGGAAGCACGTTGGCCACATTTTTGCGATTACACCCTACATACCCCGTTTGAGAACAGTTTGATTGTTCTTTTGGTCGATTGATTTCGCTGGGTTCGGTTCGACTGACAGCTGACTGCGAAGCATGCAACCGGTA
>JBIKUY010000203.1:0-4523 GCA_044347355.1 Prochlorococcaceae cyanobacterium
CGCAATTTGTATGCAAGCCTTTGCTTGAAGAGTAAAGTGACCTTAAGGCCCCGCTAAGGACAGCTAGAGCAATTTCATTGGGCCGGGAAACATTTATGCGATCCTGCAGGCCTTGAAATGAAGGGCTAATAATGGATTGAATCCTGGCCTCAAATCCTGGCTCGTCGCATGAAACAACGTCGACTAAGGCTGAAGGAAGCTGGTTCGTGGCGATGACTGGGAATTGAGCAATGTTTACTGACGACTGGAAAAAATCTTCTAGTTTTTTGTGAGACAAGCCGCCCGCATTGTTGATCAGTTGATTGCAATAGGAGAAAGCCCACTTGTGAAAATTTCTTTTAATAATGAGATACCTGACACTGATATCGCTTGATGACTGAAGGCAAATTCTTGCCTTTTCTAGTGCTGATGCGGCGGATCCGTTGAATGGCAGCTCTTGCCAAATATCTTCAGATGATATTACTGCGCATTCGGCTTCGGCTAGGTAGGCAGATCGGGTATAATTATTAATCCACGCGACGGCGTCGGATTCATGTTTCCCCTGAATAAGACTATTCAGATGCACGTGATTTCGAAAGTATGGGTGAAGCTCTTCGTAATACACTTCTCTGGATGTATTTGTAGCCAATGAGTGCTGCAGCCATGTTGATGCTGCTTTGTTTAGGCCTATATGGATTACGAGTCGCATGTCAGGAAGGTTTCTTGTGAACAGTTTGTAGACGGCTGTAGGAGTGCATCCAGCCTATCCAGTCGGCAGAGATCTGCTGGGGACAGACTGCCTCACACTCCAGGTGGCTGCTGCAGCCGCCGAACCCTTCGGCCACCATCTGCACCTGCATGGAGGCAGCGCGGCGGTAGCGCTCCGGCTGGCCCTGGGGCAGCTGGGCCAGGTGAGCCAGCTTGGCGGCCACAAACAGGCTGGCGGAGGCGTTGCGGCAGCTGGCCACGCAGGCTCCACATCCTATGCAGGTGGCAGTGTCGAAGGCGGAGAGGGCCTGGTCCTGGCCCACCAGGATGGCGTTGGCCTCTGGCGCCTGGCCCGTGCTCACTGAGCAGTAGCCGCCGGCGATCAGGAGCCGGTCAAGGGCGCTGCGCTCCACCGCCAGGTCCTGGATCAGCGGGAACGACTTGGCCCGCCAGGGCTCCAGGCTGAGGGTGGCCCCATCCCGGAACTGGCGCAGGTAGAGCTGGCAAACGCTGGTGGCCCCCTGTGGTCCGTGTGCCTGGCCGTTCACCAGAAACCCGCAGCTCCCGCAGATGCCCTCGCGGCAGTCGTGCTCGAAGGTCACGGGCCGCTCACCGGCGGCGATCAGCTGCTCGTTGAGCCGATCTATCGCTTCCAAGAGCGATAGATCGGTGCTCACGTCCTTCAGTCGGTAGCTCTGGAAGGCGCCGGCGGCCTCTGAACTCTCCTGGCGCCAGATGCGCAGAGTGAGCGAAATAGAGGTTCTCATCGGTAGCTGCGAGCTGTGGGCTTGAGGGCTGTGAAGCTGAGCGGTTCGGCATGGCGGATCGGCTCATGGTCGTCGCTGGTAAATTCCCAGGCTGCGATGTGGGCGAAGCGGTCGTCGTCCCGCTGGGCCTCGCCGTCGATGCCCTGGTGCTCCTCGCGGAAATGGGCTCCGCAGCTCTCCTCGCGGGCCAGAGCATCGCGCAGCATCAGCTGGGCCAGCCCGAAGAAATCAGCCACCCGCAGGGCCTTCTCCAGCTCCGGGTTGGGCCCCGCCGCCGCCCCGGGCACCCGCAGCTCAGCTTGGAACTGCTGCTCCAGCGCCCCCACCTCCGCCAGCCCGGCCCGCAGGCCCTCGGCCGTGCGGCTGATACCGCAGCGCTCGATCATGAGCGCCCCCAGCTCCCGGTGAAAGCTGTCCACTGGGCGCTTACCTGCTGCCGCTAGCATGGTGTCGATGCGGGCCTGGGCCCGGGCCTTCGCCTCACAGCATGCGGGATGGTCGGTGCCGATGACTGGGGTGGGATGGCCCGCCAGCCAGGCCGTCACCGTGGCGGGTGCAATGAAATAACCATCGGCTAGACCCTGCATCAAGGCGCTGGCACCGAGGCGGTTGGCGCCATGCTCCGAGAAGTTGGCCTCCCCCAGCACAAACAGCCCCGGGATCGAGCTCATCAGCTGGTAATCCACCCACAGACCCCCCATCGTGTAGTGGGGGGCTGGATAGATGCGCAGTGGTGCGGTGTAGGGATCGTCGCCGCTAATGCGCTCGTACATCTCCAGGAGGTTGCCGTAGCGCTGCTCAATTACTACGCGCCCCTGCTCGGCGATGGCATCGCGCAGATCGAGGTACATCGAGCGGCCGCCCGGGCCCACCCCGTGGCCGGCGTTGCAAAGCTCGCGGGCGCGGCGGGAGGCCAAGTCGCGGGGCGCCATATTGCCGTAGCGCGGATAGAGGCGCTCCAGGAAATAGTCGCGCTCAGCCTCGGGGATCTGTTCAGGGGCGCGGTTGTCGCCGGCTATCGCCGGCAGCCAGATGCGGCCGTCGTTGCGCAGGCTCTCGCTCATCAGCGTCAGCTTGCTCTGGCCCGGATCGCCGCTGGGGATGCAGGTGGGGTGGATCTGGGTGAAGCAGGGATTGGCAAACATTGCCCCCTGGCGGTGGGCGCGCCAGATCGCCGTGGCGTTGGATTTGAGCGCGTTGGTGGAGAGAAAAAACACATTGCTGTAGCCACCGGTGGCCAGCAGCACCGCCTGGGCGGTGTGCACCTCGAGCGCCCCCGTGAGCAGATTGCGGGCCACCACGCCACGGGCCACCCCATCCACCGTGATCAGCTCCAGCAGGTCGCGGCGGCAGAGCAGGGTGGCGCGGCCGGCGGCCACCTGGCGCAGCAGGGAGCCGGTGGCGCCGTAGAGCAGCTGCTGGCCAGTCTGGCCACGGGCATAGAAGGTGCGGCTCACCAGCGCCCCCCCGAAGCTGCGGGTGGCGAGGGTGCCGCCGTACTCGCGGGCGAACGGCACCCCCTGGGCCACGCATTGATCAATGATGCCGCTGCTCAGCTCGGCCAGGCGCATGCAGCCAGCCTCGCGGGCGCGGAAGTCTCCGCCGCGCAGGGTGTCGGCGAATAACCGCTCCACGCTGTCGCCATCAGCGGCATAGTTCTTGGCGGCGTTGATCCCCCCCTGGGCCGCCACCGAATGGGCCCGCCGCGGGCTGTCGTGATAAGTGAGAACCGTGACCCGGTAGCCCTGCTCGGCCAGGGTGGCGGCGGCAGAGGCGCCGGCCAGGCCCGTGCCCACCACCAGCACGTGCAGCTGGCGCTTGCGCAGAGGGCTGATCAGCGGCAGCTCGGCCCTGGTGCGGCGCCAGGCATCGGGGATCGGGCCGGCGGGCAGCCGCGGATCGGGAAGGCCTGCCATCAGGCGCCTCCCCCGGGTAGCGCGAGGGCCAGGGTCACGACCACAAAGCCGCCCCCGATCAGCACCGCCAGCAGGCGAGCTAAAGCTCGGATGGCGCTGGCGTTGGCCGGCTGCAGCAGCCCCAGGCTGCGGTGGGCCGCCTCGCCGCCATGAAAAAGGTGCAGGGCCAATGCCAGGGCCGCCGCCAGGTAGAGGGCCAGGCTCCAGGGGCTGGTCAGGACCGCGGCCAACGCCGTCAGCTCAGCGCCGGCCAGGGGGCGGGGCCAGCGCAGCTGGGCAAGATGCACTACCAGAAACCCCAGCAGCAGTACCCCACCGGCGGCCTGGCTGCGGGCGGCCATGGCCGCCAGGGGGGCCAGCGGGCCCGTGCGGCGGCTCCGGAGGTTCGCAGTGTTGCCAGCGGCGCGGTTAAGCGCGGCCCGCAACAGGCTCAGGCACATGTGTACGACCGCCATGACCAGCAGCGCCAGCTCGCCGGCCGGCAGCCAGGCGCTGCGGTGCAGGGCGGCGGCGTAGTCCTCAAAGCGCTGCGGCGCAAGCGGCGCCAGAGCCACCCCCGCCAGGTGCAATAGCAGAAAGAACACCAGCAGCAGGCCGCTGGCGGCTGAAGTAGTGCGTAGAGCACTGCTGAGGCGGAGAACTGGGTTATTCATACCTGGAAAAACCTTGCTCAAGTCTGGCGAAACCATCACAAGAAGTCACCCTGTTTCGAGCTTGAGGCCCCTAACGGATCAGCCAACCCCAGCCTGTCGCCGCCATAGCCGGCCCGATTGCGCACCTGGCTGCACCAGTCGTGGTGCTCGAGGTACCAGCGCACCGTTGCTGCCAGGCCCTCCTCAAAGCTGTGGCGCGGCTGCCAGCCGAGCTCGCTGCTGATCCGGGTTGGATCAATCGCGTAACGCCGGTCGTGACCAGGGCGATCCGTCACCGGCGTGATCAGACGGCTGCTGGGGGCACCAGCGGGCAGCAGGTCATCGAGCTCGCTGCAGATCGCCTCCACCACCTCTTTGTTCGTGCGCTCACCATGGCCTCCAACGCAGTAAGCCCGTCCGGGGGTGCCTTGGGTTGCAGCCAGCAGCAGCGCATCCACGTGATCTTCCACATAGAGCCAATCGCGCACGTTGGCCCCATCGCCATAAAGCGGTATGGGCTC
>JBIKUY010000204.1:0-4522 GCA_044347355.1 Prochlorococcaceae cyanobacterium
CGGGCGGCGGTAGCCGGCGCCGGCCGGCCACCCCAATGCTGAAGGCGGCCATACAGAAGTTGGGGATCGATCGGCTTGGTGATGTGGTCCTGCATTCCCAGGGCCAGGCAGCGATCCCGCTCCTGCTGCAGGGCATGGGCGGTCATGGCCAGGAGGGGCAGAGACCGCCAGCGCGGATCGGCGCGGATGCGCCGGGCGCATTCCCATCCATCCATCTCCGGCATGGAGAGGTCGAGCAGCAGCAGGTCGCAGGGCAACTCCGGGCCGGTGCTGTGGGCCTCGAGCCAGGCCAGGGCCTCCACCCCATTCGCCGCCGTGCTCACCTCCACCCCCACGATCTGCAGCAACTCCTCCACAATCTACTGGTTGATCAGGTTGTCCTCCACCACAAGCACTCGCAGGCCCTGCAAGCACCACTGTCCAGCCTCATCCACCGGCCTCCGGTCCGCATCAGGCGCACCGTCGAGCCCACAGGACACACCCTGGGCAGCGAACAAGGTGGTCAGGGTATCGACCAACTCAGAGGGTCGCACTGGTTTGCTCAGGCAGGCATCAAGCAGGCCAGGCGGCGCGTGCTGGAGTGCTTCCTCAAAGCCGAAAGCCGTGACCATCACAATCCGCGGCTGCGGCAGCTGGGGATCGGATCGCAGCTGCTGGGCCACCGCTAGTCCATCGGGGGCCGGACCCAGGCGCCAATCCAGCAGCAGCAGTCGATAGGGATCGCCCACATGGGCGGCGAAGCGTACCTTGGCCAGGGCCTCGCCACCGCCGATGGCCAGGTCGCAACGCAGGGACAGGGGAGCGAGCAGCCCTTCCATCACCTCCCGGGCCAGGGCGTTGTCATCCACCACCAGCACCCGCAGATCCTTGAGGGCCGAGAGCACCACCAGGCCGGGGGCGCTCTCACCTAGCGCGAAGGGCGCCACGGCAGTGAAGCACGACCCCTCGCCCAGGCGGCTCTCCACCCGGATCGAGCCGCCCATCAGGGTCAGCAGGCGCTGGCAGATGCTCAGGCCCAGCCCCGTGCCGCCAAACCGGCGGGTGGTGGAGGCCTCCGCCTGGTTGAACATCTGGAACAGCCGCGCCGCCTGCTCCTCACTCATGCCGATGCCGGTGTCCTGCACGGCGAACTGCAACACCACTCGCCGCTCATCCCGCTCCAGCAGGCTCACCCGCAGGATGATTTCGCCCCGCTTGGTGAACTTGGCCGCATTGGAGAGCAGGTTGAGCAGCACCTGGGTGAGGCGCAGGGGGTCGCCGTTGAGGCTGGACGGCACCTCGTCATCAACGCTGAACAGCAGCTCTACCCCATTGGCGAACACCCGGTCGGCCACCAGATTGGCCACATCGGCCAGCACGCTGTCGAGCTGGAAGTCGGCCTGCTCAAGTTTCAGCTTGCCCGCCTCGATCTTGGAAAAGTCGAGGATGTCGTTGATGATCTCCAGCAGGTTGCGGCCCGCCCCACTGATCTTCTGGAGGTAGTCGCGCTGGCGCCGGTCGAGGTCGGTGTGCAGAGCGAGGTGAGTCATGCCGATGATCGCGTTCATCGGCGTGCGCAGCTCATGGCTCATGCGGGAGAGGAAGTCGCTCTTGGCCGCGTTGGCGCGCTCCGCATCCCGCCGGGCCTGTTCCAGGGCGGCGGCCTGGGCCTTGCGGTCAGTGATGTCTTCGCCGGAGCCCAGCAGACCCGTCACCTCGCCGGCGGGGTTCTCAAGCAGACTCAGGTGCCAATGGAACAAGCGCTCGCCCCGATCGCGGGTGTGAACGGCGTAATCCAGCTGACCTGCGGGCGGCAGCTGGCCCGCCGCCGCCGCCTGCAGCCAGTGCCGCACCAGGGGCCGATCCGCCTCCGCCACCCACTCCCCGATCCAGTCGACCCCAAGCCCGCTGGTGTCCTCCTCCCTGGCAGGCAGGCCCAGCAGGTGGCGGCCACTGCGGTTCAACAGGGTGATGTTGCCCCGCAGATCCAGGGCCAGCAGGGTGGTCTGCACGGTCTGGATGTAGGTGTCGAGCTGCTCTTTAGTGGCCCGCAGATTGGCCGTTCGCTCCTGGATGCGACTGGCCATGGCGTTGATGGTGCCGGCCAGGCTGGCGATCTCATCACGGCCCTTGACCGCAACGGGATGGAGGCTGTTGACGTCGTTGGGGTCGAAGTCCTGCACCGCTTGGTGCAGATCCCGCAATGGCCGCGCCAGGCGGCGGCCCAGCAGCACCCCCACCAGGGCCACCAGCACGGCCGTGGCCAGCACCATGGCCAGGATCTTGGTGGTGAGCGCCTGGCTGTCACGGCGGAACTCATCCTTCGGGATCGTGATCAGCACCGCCACCGGGCTGAAGGGGATCTGGCGCCAGGCGGCCAGCAGCTCCTGGCCAGCGGCTGTGACGAGGAAAGCCCTGCCACCATCGCCCCGCAGCCTGGGCGAGCCGGCACCCAACCAGCCCGGTGGTCGGGTGACCAGAGCGGGCGGAACGGCCGGGTCTGTCGAGCTGCCCAGCGGCCGCAGCTGCAGCTGGCTGCCCTTGCTGCGCAGGGTCACCAGTTGCACGGAGGCCCCGTGGACCAGAGCCCGCTGGCGCTTGAAGGCCATCTCATGGAAGGAGGCTCCGTCCAGCCGGCCCACGAGGGCGAGCGGGCTGCGCAGACCCTCCTGCAGGGGCACCGCCAGCCAGGCCGCCACCCCACCCAGGCTGGGGTCGAGCTCAAGGGGCGCCACCGACACCTGGTTCCAGTCACTCAGATTGCGCACGGCCTGGCTGAGTCCCGAGCGGCGCAGGCGCGCGCTGTTGAG
Source organism: Prochlorococcaceae cyanobacterium (assembly GCA_044347355.1). Taxonomy (GTDB): domain Bacteria; phylum Cyanobacteriota; class Cyanobacteriia; order PCC-6307; family Cyanobiaceae; genus NIES-981. Next base: position 2,790 of record JBIKUY010000204.1, read on the forward strand.
GTCGAGGCCCACCAGGGCGGGGTGCACGGCCGCGCTGGTGACCCGCATCGTGGAGCGATTCACCAGCAGCAGCTCACTGAAGGCGAGCTGGTTGGCCTGCTGGCGCCACTTGCGCTGGAGCAGCGCTTCCTGCCCCCGGGAGGCCTGCACGAGCTGGTCGAGCTGGATCCCTTTGCTGATGATCAAGCTCTGGGCCTCCTGCACCTTGGCGCTGGCCAGCTCCTCCACCACCATGAACTGGTGATGGCCTTCCTGATCCAGGAAAGCGTGCAGGGTGACCAGCTGGGACACCACCAGGGGGGTGAGCCCCACCGCCAGCAGCAACAGCACCAACCGCTGGCTCAACGACACCTGGACCCGGCGCTGCGGCCGCGGCCAGAGCTGGCGCCAGCGGGCAAGCACGGTCATTGCAGGGCCTGGCGCAGCGGTTCGAGCGACACGCTCGGCAGGGCGGCGCTGCCACTGATCAGCCCCAGCTGCCGCTGCACAGCCTGCACCGCTTCGAGATTGCGCACCAGCGGACCCTGAGGTGCCAGCAACCGCTTCTGCTCGGCAAGCGGAAAGTAAACCAGGCCGGCCTCACTCTCCCGGAAGGCCTGGCCGCTGATCTGCTCGCGGGCACCCATGATCTCGGCCGCCGTCGGATCGCGCCGGGCCAGGTCGTGGGCCGCCTGCCACACCCGCAGCAGGCGACCCAGCAGGGCCGTGTTCTCGCTGTAGAAGGTGGGATCCACCACCAGCACATCGAAAATCTCCCCGGGGATCTCCGAGCTGTCGAACACTGCGATGGCCAGCCCGCTCTGGAGCAGCCCATCGCTGAAGGGCGGGTAGAGCGCTACACCATCGATCTCGCCGCTGGCCAGCCGCGGCGCCGCCGCCGAAAGGGGGATGGACACCACCCGCACATCAGCCAGGGTCATGCCCTCGCGGGCCAGGGCACGGCTGAGCACATACGGCCCAAGTGTGCTGGGGGCGATGCCCACCCGCTTGCCGCGCAGGCCGGCCAAGCTGCCGATTGCGGGGCGCACCACCACCATGCCGCCACCACGGGACTCATCGAGAATCAGCACCACCACCGGACAACGCTCCGGCACCCGCTCACATAGATCCACCGCCTCCACCGTGGTGAGCTGGGCAATGTCCAACTTGGCTTGGGCGTAGGCCTCCGTGATCTCCTGGGGATCGCCGAATTCCAACGCCTTGATGGTGAGTTGCTCCGGTTTGCCGAGTTTCTTTTCCTGGGCCAGGTAGAAGTATTCGAAACCGGGCCATCCCGCCACGGGGATGTCCACCCTCGTGCCCTGCCCACAACTGGTCAGCAGGGCACCATTCAGAACGGCAGTAAGTGCCAGCCAGCCAGTTCTTCTGGCAAGCGCAGGGGACATGCTTGGCGTTCGATCGAACCCAAGCTAAGAGTTAGTGGCCCGAACGACAGGGCTGGCGATGCAGGCATCGAAAACGTAATGCGCTCACAAGGTCGCAACCCCGTTCACACCTGGCTGAGACCTCAATCGACGGGTTCGTCGTCTTCGTTCACGGTGCTGCGGTGGTGGGCCCTGGCCTCGAGCAGCTTTTTGGCGGGGCCGGCGGCCGCTTCGCCGATCAGAATGGCCGTTCCGAGCATCAGCAGGATGCGCGCGGCCGAGGTGATCATTTGAATCGCCACATCCTGAGTGGTGACATGCAGCCGAGAGGACTCGGGAACTGGGGTGTGAGCCAAGGCGATCGGTCCA
>JBIKUY010000205.1:0-4519 GCA_044347355.1 Prochlorococcaceae cyanobacterium
GGCCGCATCGAGGCGCTGGCGGATGCGCATGCTCACGGGCAATGGAGCCGCAGATGGGGTGATGCCCGCGGAACCGCTGGCTGGGGTGAAGCCGGAAGACAGAGTGGAGGTCATGGAGAGGCTCAGAGCGCGCCAGCGGCGGGCATGAGGGTGAGATCTTCCACCACCTGGGTGGCGGGCTGTTGGGCTAGGTACAGCAGGGCATCGGCGGCCCGCCCGGGGTCAAGCATGGCACGTCGATCGAAGGAACTGTCGACCGTTTCGCTATCCCATAGGGGCGTATTAACCGCACCAAGGGTGAGTGTGCTGACGCGGATCCCGTTGCTGCGCTCTTCAGCAGCCAGGCAGCGGCTGAAGGAGGCCAGGGCGGCCTTGCTGACGCAGTAGGCGCCCCAGCCTGGGAAGGCCTGATGGGCAGCATGGCTGCTCACATTAAGGATGTGTCCTCCACCCTGGGCGCGCATACGCGGCAACAGGGCCTGGCAGATCTGGAACACAGCCGTGAGGTTGAGCTGGAACAGCGCCTGCCAGTGGTGCAAAGGCATCTCGGCTAGAGCACCGGTGTAGGCCATCCCAGCATTGTTGATCAGCACATCGGGAGCCGCTGCCCTCGCCGCCAGAAGTTCGAGGGCCGGGGCAATGGCCCCGAGATCAGCGAGGTCGACAGGTTGCTGTTCCACTACATGGCCGTTGGCCCTGAGCTCGTGAACGAGCTGGTCAAAACCGTCGGAAGGACGGGCAAGCAGCTGCAACCCGTAGCCGGCTGCAGCAAAACGACGGGCAGCAGCAGCACCGATGCCGCGGGATGCACCAGTGATCAGAACGGAGGGCAATCGAGCGGAAGCGGAACAGCTGGGTCAGCATCCGGAGACAACCGATCCCGAAGGAACCTTAAGGAATCTGCATCGTCTCTGGGGCTACCCCTTCCAGAAAGCGGCCCATGCGCCGGAACTTGGCGTAGCGCTGCTGGCGCAGTTGCTCGGGGCTGAGCTGCTCCAGGACGTCCAAATGCTCCACCAACGCGGCTTTAAGCGTCTCGGCCGCTTGGAGCGGTGCCCAGTGGTTGCCGCCCGAGGGTTCGGGCAGCACCGTATCCACCAGACCCAGTTGCTGCAGATCAGCACCAGTGATCTTGAGGGCTTGGGCCGCCTCCGGGGCCTTGGCTGCATCCCGCCAGAGGATCGAAGCACAGGCTTCCGGGCTGGCCACGGTGTAGACGCTGTGCTCGAACATCAGCAACCGATCGGCAACGCCGATGCCCAGGGCCCCTCCCGAGCCGCCCTCGCCGATCACGGTGGCCAGAATCGGCACCCGCAGGCGAAACATCTCGCGCAGATTCACGGCAATCGCCTCGCCCTGGCCCTGCTCCTCGGCCAGCACACCGGCATAAGCACCGGGCGTGTCGATGAAGCTCAGGATCGGCAAGCGGAAGCGATCGGCATGGTCCATCAGGCGCATGGCCTTGCGGTAACCCCCGGGGGAGGCCATGCCGAAGTTACGGGCCACGTTCTCCTTGGTATCTCGGCCCTTCTGGTGGCCGATCAGCACCACACCACGATCACCGATGCGACCGATCCCCCCCACCAGCGCCTGATCATCCGAACCACAGCGGTCGCCGTGCAGTTCGATGAACCCATCGCAAATCACCTGGATGTAATCGAGGGTGCTTGGACGCTGGGGATGGCGGGCAACCTGGATCTTCTGGGCGGGGGTGAGGGCGGCGAAAATCTCATGCCTCCGCCGGGTAGCCAGGGTCTCCAGCTGGAGCAGCTGCTGACTCACATCCACCTCGGAATCGCGCGCCAGCTGGCGGATCTGCTCGATCTGCTCCTCCAGCTCCACCAGAGGCTTTTCAAAGTCCAGCAGGGCGCGACGGGCCATGGAGTGGAGGAGGGAGGGAGGAAAGGAAGAGGGGGCAGCCAGGCGAAGTGAATGGCTGGGGAGAGGCCCTCAGGCCGTGGCCAGGCTGGGAGACGGTTGCTGAGCAAGATCCAGCTCTAGGGCCCGAAAACCATGGCGCAGGGAGGCGGCGCCGATCAGATCCATGGCCTCAAGGCTGATGTTGTTGCGCCCCCAGCTGAAGTTGGTGTGGATCTCCTCGAAATCAAGCAGCATCGCCTCAGCGAAGCAAGCGAACATCTGGCGCTGGGGTTTAGCCATCTCTGCGACTTCCATCATCTGCCAGCCAATGTCCTGCCAAAACTCCACGATCCCTCCCTTCAGCACATGCACGCCGGCAGCGGCGGCCTTGCTGTCAAGGTTCTTGGGGTAGCCACCGTCGATCATCAGGCAGGGGCGCCTCAGGCTGCTCGTATCGATCTGCAGGCTCTGGGGCAGGCTGGCCACCCACACCACCACATCGGCTTGGGGCAGGGCCTCATCCAGGGGGAGGATGGTGCCGTCTCCCAGGCTTTGCTGGAGATCAATCAACGGCTGGGGACGACGGGCCACGAGCAGCAGCTCACCCACCCCGCGGCGCTGCAACCATCGGCACACTGCACTGCCGATGTCGCCGCTGGCACCCACCACGGCCACCCGGGCACGACTGAGATCGATGCCAAGTTGGGGAGCACTGGCCTCCACTTGCTGGCAGATCACCCAGGCCGTATGGGTGTTGCCGGTGGTGAATCGCCGCCAGTCGAGCTCCACCGCGCTCACCCTCTCCTCCCGCAGGAGGTTCATGTCCTCAAAAATGATGGAGGTGAACCCCCCGAGGGCCGTGATATCAATTCCGGCTTTCTGAGCCAGCTCCATGGCCTTGAGCACCTTGCGCTTGGCAGTCTTGAACCGCCTCAGCATTTCCGGCACGAACACCGAGTCGATGTAGGCGCCTTCAATCGTTTTGCCGGTAAGACCAGTGATCTGAATCCGCTCCACCAACTGAGGAGGTGCGGCACACCACATGTCGAGGTCGCCATCGGCAAAATCGTCGTAACCGAGCTTTCGGGCCTTGACCCGGGCCTCCTCAAAGCTGGTGGAGTGACCGATCAGGCCGAACATGGACGCATCCGGTGAATGTGGCCGACGCTACATCCTGCACAGGCCACCGGATGGTCTGTTCAGCCCCTGGCCCGGGCTCAACCCACGAGAGCGGCTGCAGCCATGCGGGCGATTTCGCGGCCGGTGAAGCCGATATCCATCAGTGCCTCCTGATAGGAGCTGAGGAAATCAGCCATCAGATCCTCCTGATCCATCTGCAGCACAGCGGCGTCAGCTGCCACCTGGTCGAGCATGCGCCGCACGAGCGGCAGGTTGACCCGATTGGCCTCCATCAGCTCCTCGCGCACGGATTCCAGATTGGCCTTGAGCCATTCCTGGCCATAGTTGAGATGGGTGTATTCGTCCTTCACCACACCTTCGGTGATCTTGCGGGCGAAAGGATCGGCTACAGGGATGTAGATGTGATAAGCGGAAATCGCAAACGCCTCGATCAGGATCGCCTGAATCAGCAGGCAGGTGGTCACCTTGCCCTCAGCCAGGGCGGCCTGGAAATTGTTGTGAAGGGGCGAGAAGAATTCCTTAGCAAAGGGCATGTCTGCCGTCACCTCCAGGTTCTTGGCGCAGGCTGTGAAACCTTTCATGTGCTTCAGCTCCATGCGGGCAAGCCGGCTGAGGTCCTCAGCCTGGTCGGGCAGCAGGCTGCCAATGGCGATGTAGTTGTCGTGAGCCTCTTGCTCGCCCTCGATCACGATCGCGTTGATGCGGCTGTAGGCGTCCTTGTAGGCGGCACTGGTGAAGTCGGGCAGGGCACTGCTGGCTGAGGCAGTGATGGCCTGCGAAGGGGTGGTTACGGTCACCATGACGGCCGCAGATCGAACTCAGATCCAACGACTGTAACCAGCATCACCAGCTTTCAGCAGGTTCCGGCTGTTCCCCTAACGCGGTGGCCCCCCGGGGCGGCCAGTCGCTCCGCAGCAGGCTCTCGAAGCGGGCGGTCCAGCCCGCCACAAGGCGGTCGAACAGCGCGGCGCCCAGGGCGGCATCGGCACCGGCCGCCGAGCCGATCACGCCGCTGGCGCTCAGCTCGGAGGTGAGCCAAGCGGCCGGAACCGCTCCCTCCAGATCCCAGCCCAGGGGGGCTCCGTGGGGCAGAACACCGTCGTGGGGCCGCTGCTCCCCCACCTGCTCCGGGGCCAAATGGAGCATCAAACTTGTTTCTGCCAGGCCGGCATGCAGCCCCTGCTGCCGCTCGGGGTTGGGGATCAGGTCCGCCACCCCCTCCGGTCCGCTCCAGAGAAAACAGGGCAACACGCCCAACTGATGGGCCCGCTGGTGGAGCTGGCGGGCCGCCACCTGCAGCAGGGCAATCTGGCCGCCGTGGGCATTGAACAGAACCAGGCGCTGAAAACCGGCCCGCGCCAGCTGCTCGCCCACCGTGGTGACCAACTCCAGCACCAGGGGGGCCGAGAGGCTCAGCGTGCCTGGGAAATCAAGATGCTCAGGTGAACAACCGATCATCTGGGCCGGCAGCCGCCAGATCGGCCGCTCGACAGGCAAGGCCTGCAACACCGCCTCCAGC
>JBIKUY010000006.1:0-16489 GCA_044347355.1 Prochlorococcaceae cyanobacterium
ACCCGCATTGAACAGTGGCTGTACCGCCGCGACCGCTTCGACGAGGACGGCGCCCTGATCAGCCGTTATCTGCTCACCACCGTGGGCCGCGTTGTGATCAACCACACGATCATTGATGCGGTGGCTGCCGCCTGACCCGGCAGAACGCTCCGACCTCTCCCTGAAACCTCTCCAGCGCGCAGCCATGACCGCCACCCCCACGAACCCCTCCTCCTCCCAGCTCATCGATCAGACCCCCAGCCAGAGCGGACCGCTCAGCCGTCAGGCGCCGCCTTTTCGCAACCGGGTGATCGACAAGAAGGCCTTGCGCAACCTGGTGGCCTGGGCCTACAAGCACCACGGCACTGCGGCAACGGCATCGATGGCCGACGAGCTCAAGGATCTGGGTTTCCGCTATGCCACCCAGGCCGCTGTGTCGATCTCGGTGGATGACCTGCGCATCCCCGGCGACAAGGCCGCCCTGCTGGAAGAGGCCGAGGAGCAGATCACGGCCACCGAGGAGCGCTACCGGCTCGGCGAGATCACCGAGGTGGAGCGCCACACCAAGGTGATCGACACCTGGACCGAGACCAACGAGCGCCTGGTGGCGGCCGTGCGCCGCAACTTCAACGACAACGATCCGTTGAATTCGGTGTGGATGATGGCCAACTCCGGTGCCCGGGGCAATATGTCTCAGGTGCGCCAGCTGGTGGGGATGCGCGGCCTGATGGCCAACCCCCAGGGCGAGATCATCGACCTGCCGATCCGCACCAACTTCCGCGAAGGTCTCACCGTCACGGAATACGTGATTTCCTCCTACGGTGCTCGCAAGGGCCTGGTGGACACTGCCCTGCGCACCGCCGACTCGGGTTATCTCACCCGCCGTCTGGTGGACGTGGCCCAGGACGTGATCGTGCGCGAGGACGACTGCGGCACCACCCGCTGCATCCCGATCGATGCTGACGAGAAGGGCAACTTCGGCAGCAAGCTGGTGGGGCGCCTGGCTGCTGAAGCCGTGGTGGATGGCGACGGCACCACCCTGGTGGAGCGCAACGGCGAGATCGACGCTCCCCTCAGCCGACGCATCGAAGCCGCCGCCGTGAAGACGGTGAAGGTGCGCTCGCCGCTCACCTGCGAAGCTTCCCGCTCGGTTTGTCGCAAGTGTTATGGCTGGGCGCTGGCCCACAACGAACTGGTGGATCTGGGTGAGGCCGTGGGCATCGTGGCTGCCCAGTCGATCGGTGAGCCCGGGACCCAGCTCACCATGCGTACCTTCCACACCGGTGGTGTGTCCACGGCGGAGACCGGTGTGGTGCGCTCTCTGGTGGAGGGCACGATCGAGTTCGGCGCCAAGGCACGGGTTCGTCCTTTCCGAACCACCCATGGTGTGGATGCCCAGATCGCCGAAACCGACTTCACCCTGGCGGTGAAGCCCAGCGGTAAGGGCCGGATTCAGAAGCTGGACATCACCCCGGGCTCGATCCTGTTCGTGAATGACGGCCAGGAGTTCCCGGCCGACACGATGCTGGCCCAGATCTCTTCTGGCGCTGCGGTGAAGAAGAGTGTGGAGAAGGCCACCAAGGATGTGATCTGCGACCTGGCCGGTCAGGTGCGCTACGAGGATGGCATTCAACCCAAGGAGGTCACCGACCGCCAGGGCAACATCACCCACAAGGCCACCCGTCTGGGTCGCCTCTGGGTGTTCAGCGGCGACGTCTACAACCTGCCCCCCAATGCTCTGCCGGTGGTGCCTGGCACCAAGGCAGTCACCACCGGCGAGGTGCTTGCCGAAAGTCGACTGGTGAGCGAGTACGGCGGTGCGGTGCGCTTGCGGGAGAGCACTGGTGACTCTCGCGAGGTGCAGATCGTCACGGCCAGCCTCACTCTCAAGGATTGCAAGCTGATCGGCGAGTCGAGCCACACGGGTGAAATTTGGCACCTGGAAGGCAAGGAGAACATCCCTTACCGGCTCAACACGGCTCCGGGCAGCAAGATCGCCAATGGCGAGGTGATTGCTGAACTAGCCGACGACCGCTTCCGCACGCAGACCGGTGGCACCGTGAAGTTTGCCCCCGGCCTGGCGATCAAGAAGGCCCGCAGTGCCAAAAATGGCTATGAGGTGAGCAAGGGTGGCACCCTGCTGTGGATCCCGCAGGAAACCCACGAGATCAACAAGGACATCTCCCTGTTGATGATCGAGGACGGCCAATGGATCGAGGCCGGCACCGAGGTGGTGAAGGACATCTTCAGCCAGACCGCCGGCATCGTGACGGTCACCCAGAAGAACGACATCCTGCGCGAGATCATCGTGCGCTCCGGCACGCTCCACCTGGTGAGCGACAGCAAGACCATCGCCAAGTACGGCGAGGGCAAAATGGTCATGCCCGGTGAGGAGATCGCCAAGGGGCTCAAGTCCGAAGCGATGGTGTTTGTGGAGGCCGTCGACACGCCCGAGGGCGGTGCATTGCTTCTTCGCCCGGTTGAGGAGTACCCCATCCCCGACGCTGCGCACCTGCCCGAACTCACCGCGGTGAAGCAGTCAGGCGGTCCCAGCATGGGCCTCAAGGCCACCCAGCGCTTGGCCTTCAAGGACGGCGAGCTGATCAAGAGCGTGGAGGGCGTGGAGCTGCTGCGCACACAGCTGATCCTGGAAACCCACGAAACCACCCCCCAAATGACGGTGGACGTCGAGGCCGTGCCCGATAAGCGCGCCAAGACGATCGAGCGCCTGCAGCTCACCATCTTGGAAACCTTGCTGGTGCGCCGCGACACCCTCTCCGACGCCAGCCATGGCTCCACTCACACCGACCTGCAGGTGGCCGATGGCGACACAGTGAAGCGGGGCGATGTGGTGGCCACCACCCAGATCCTCTGCAAGGAGGACGGTGTGGTGCAGCTGCCAGACCCGGTGGACGGTGAGCCCGTGCGTCGCCTGATCGTGGAGCGACAGGACGACACCCGCAGCATCGAACTGGCCGGAGCAACCCCGCTGGTGGCGGTGGACCAGCGCATCGTGGATGGCGATCTGCTGGCCGAAGGGCTGCCGGCTGCCTGCTGCGGTCAGGTGGAGGCCATCAACGGCAGCACCCTCACCATCCGCTTGGGTCGTCCCTACATGGTGTCGCCCGATTCGGTGTTGCACGTGCGCGACGGCGAACTGGTGCAGCGCGGGGACGGCCTGGCCCTGCTGGTGTTCGAGCGCCAGAAAACCGGTGACATCGTGCAAGGTCTGCCCCGGATTGAGGAACTGCTGGAAGCCCGCCGTCCGCGGGAATCCACGATTCTCTGCCGCAAGAGCGGCACCGTGCAGATCAAGCAGGGCGAAGACGACGACTCGATCACCGTCTCGGTGATCGAGCACGACGACGCCATCACCGAGTACCCGATCCTGCTGGGCCGCAACGTGATGGTGAGCGATGGCCAGCAGGTCAGCGCCGGTGAGTCGCTGACCGACGGCCCGATCAACCCCCACGAGCTGCTGGAGTGCTTCTTCGAAGACCTGCGCAGCCGCAAGCCCACCATGGAAGCGGCCCAAGAGGCCATCTCCAAGCTGCAGTTCCGGATGGTCACGGAGGTGCAGAACGTGTACAAGAGCCAGGGCGTTTCGATCAGTGATAAGCACATCGAAGTGATCGTGCGTCAGATGACCAGCAAGGTCCGCATCGAGGACGCGGGTGACACCACCCTGGTGCCCGGGGAGTTGATCGAGCTGCGTCAGGTGGAGCAGGTGAACAGCGCCATGGCGATCACCGGTGGGGCCCCCGCCGAGTTCACGCCGGTGTTGCTGGGCATCACCAAGGCCTCGCTCAACACCGACAGCTTCATCTCGGCGGCCTCCTTCCAGGAGACCACCCGGGTGCTCACCGAAGCCGCCATCGAGGGCAAGAGCGACTGGCTGCGCGGTCTCAAGGAGAACGTGATCATCGGTCGGCTGATCCCGGCGGGTACCGGCTTCAGCGGCTTCGAAGAAGAGCTGCGGGCTGAGGCTGGCCCCCATCCCGACATCCTTGAGGAGGATGGTGCGGGCTACCGGCGCATGCAGAACCTCCGCCCTGACTACACCGTGGAGATGCCCACCCCGGCAGCTTCCACCGCTGTGCTCGATGATCCCTCCGACGCGGATCTGGAGGCCACCCGCAGCCGCCATGGCATCGAGGCGAGTGCCAGCAACCTGGCCGCCTTCACCCGCCCCAGCACGGAGGAAGGTCTGGAGGAGGAGCTGATCGCCGATCCTGCTGCCCTTGAAGGCTTGCAGGAGGAAGGGCTGCTCACGGACGACTAGAGCGGCCTAGCGCCGACTGCGCCAAGATGGGACGATGACCACCAGCAACCTGCCTCTCACCGCCCTGGGGACCCCCATTCCCCAGCGGCGGCTTCCCAGTTACGGCTTCCACCGCCATACCGAGCTGCTCAATGGGCGTCTGGCGATGCTGGGCTTCATCGCCCTGGTGGCGGTGGAGTGGAAGCTGGGCCATGGCCTCCTGATCTGGTGATTGCTTCGGATCCAGCGCTTTCGGTCAAGGGCCAGCCCCTGCTGGGGTTAGGTCGGCCTGAGCTGGAGGCCTGGGCCCTGCAGCAAGGGCTGGCTGCCTTTCGTGGTCGTCAGTTGCACGACTGGATCTACGCCAAGGGAGCCCGCGAGCTTGGCTCGATCAGCGTGTTGCCGAAAGCCTGGCGCGAACAGCTGGCCGCGAGTCCGCCCGCTAATGCCAGTGGTTGGATCGGCCGGCTGCAGGAAGTTCATCGCAGTGTTGCCGCCGATGGCACCACCAAGCTGCTGCTGGCCACCCACGACGGCCACACGATCGAGACCGTGGGCATTCCCACAGAGGGTCGGTTGACAGTCTGTGTAAGCAGTCAGGTGGGCTGCCCGATGGCCTGCCGTTTCTGCGCTACCGGCAAGGGGGGACTGCAGCGCTCGCTGGCCTTGCATGAGATCGTCGACCAGGTGCTGAGCGTGCGCGAGGCGATGGATGCTCGCCCTAGCCATGTGGTGTTCATGGGCATGGGCGAGCCGCTGCTGAACAGTGAGGCTGTTTTGGCTGCGATCGCCTGCTTCTGCTCCGACCTAGGCATGGCCCAGCGGAGGATCACCGTGAGCACTGTTGGGGTGCCCAAAACCCTGCCTTTCCTCGCCGAGCTGGCCTTGGAGCGGCTGGGCCGGGCCCAGTTCACCCTGGCGGTGAGCCTGCACGCGCCGGATCAGCGGCTGCGGGAGGAGCTGATCCCCACAGCCCACGCCTACCCGATCGAGGCCTTGCTCGACGACTGCCGCCACTACGTGGCCCTCACCGGCCGGCGGGTGAGTTTTGAGTACATCCTCCTGGGAGGCCTCAACGACCAGCCGCGCCACGCCGAGGCCCTGGCTCGCCTGATCCGCGGCTTCCAGAGCCACGTGAATCTGATCGCTTACAACCCGATCGCCGAGGAGGAGTTCCAGCGGCCCACCTCGGGGGCAGTGGAGGCCTTCCGGCGGGCGTTGCAAGCGCGCCAGATCGCCGTGAGCGTGCGCGCCAGTCGGGGTCTGGATGCCGATGCCGCTTGCGGCCAGTTGCGTCGCCGCCTGCAGGCCAACCTCGCCCCGGTCTTGGCTGGCTCCTGACGTTGTCAGCGCGGGCCATACTGCGCCCGACGCAGTTGCCCGACGCAGTTGCCCGATGGCGGTAGCCCCATGGCATTGATCGACTGGCTGATCCTGATCGGCTATCTGGTGGTCAGCCTGCTGGTTGGCCTGTGGCTGGCCAGGCGTAACCGCGATCAGGCCGATTACTTCGTGGCCGGGCGGCAGCTCAAGGGCTGGCTGGCAGGCGCTTCGATGGCGGCCACCACCTTTTCGGTGGATACCCCGCTGTACGTGGCCGGACTGGTGGGGGTGCGTGGTCTGGCCGGCAACTGGGAGTGGTGGAGTTTCGGGGTGGCCCACGTGGCCATGGCGGTGGTGTTCGCGCCGCTTTGGCGTCGCAGTGGCGTGCTCACCGATGCCGCCTTCACCGAGCTGCGCTACGGCGGGGCCACAGCGGCGTGGCTGCGGGGCATCAAGGCCTTCCTGTTCGCCTTGCCGATCAATTGCATCGGCATCGGCTATGCCTTCCTGGCTATGGCCAAGGTGAGCGAGGCCCTGGGGCTGGCTCCCACCCCCCAGGCGCGCCTCACCCTGCTTTCGATCGTGGGTGTGCTGGTGCTCGTGTACACCGCTGCCGGCGGTCTCTGGGCTGTGGTGGTGACCGACATGCTGCAGTTGGTGCTGGCCTTGGCCGGGGCTGTGGCTGTGGCGGTGTTCGCCGTGCAGGCGGCAGGCGGAATGGACGCCATGCTCGCCAGCGTGCGGGAGCTGAACCGGCCGGAGCTGCTCTCCCTGGTGCCCTGGCAGGTGCAGGGCGGTCGGCTGAACTGGATCGATGGCGCTGGCATCTCGGTGGCCACCTTCAGCGCCTATATCGCCCTGCAATGGTGGAGCTTCCGCCGCAGCGATGGTGGCGGTGAATTCATCCAGCGGCTGCTGGCCACCCGCGACGAGCGCCAGGCCCGCATCGCCAGTTGGGTGTTCCTGGGGGTGAACTATTTGCTGCGCAGCTGGCCCTGGATTCTGGTGGCGCTGGCGGCGGTGGTGCTGCTGCCCGAGACCACCGACTGGGAGCAGAGCTATCCGCTGCTGGCCGTGAAGCTGCTGCCGCCGGTGGCCCTGGGCCTGGTGGTGGTGTCACTGGTGGCCGCCTTCATGAGCACCGTGAGCACAGCGGTGAACTGGGGTGCCAGCTACCTCACCCACGACCTCTATCAGCGCTTCATGCGACCGGCTGCGAAGGATCGCGAGTTGCTGCTGGTGGGCCAGCTGGCCTCGGTGTTGCTGGTGGCCCTGGGCGTTCTCACCGCCCTGCTCAGCAACAACATCGGCACGGTGTTCCGGCTGGTGATCGCCATCGGCACTGGTCCAGGGGTGGTGTTGGTGCTGCGCTGGTTCTGGTGGCGCATCAACGCTGCCGCCGAGTTGGCGGCGATGTTGGGCGGCTTCTTGGTGGGCTTCTCCACCTCGGTGGTTCCCCTGCTGCGCATCGACGACTACGGCTTGCGCTTGCTGGCCACCACGGCGATCACCGCCGTGGTGTGGATTCTGGTGATGCTGGCCACCCCTCCCGAATCGGCGGCGGTCCTGGAGCAATTCGTGCGCCAGGTGAGGCCCGCCGGACCGGGCTGGGCCGCCTGGCGCCGCCGCTGCGGCGTGGAACCGGAGGAGAGCCTGCTTGATTTGGTGATCCAGCTCGTGGCCAGCTGTGCTGTGCTGTTTGGCGGACTGCTCGGGTTGGGGGGCTTCTTGCTCAAGCTGCCGCTGTGGGGTTGGGGAGGGCTACTGGTGGCCGTGGTAGGCGGGTTGGTCCTGCGCCAGCGCATCAGGCTCCAGGGCGGTTTGCGTCGGCTGCTGGCTCCCACCCCACAGGGGTGATGATGGGCACGGCCCCTGGCCCCACGTCTGGCTCGTGCAATTCTTCCGCTCCACCCTTCTGCCAGCGGCCATCGTGCTGCTCTTCGCCCTTGCCCTCGTGGCGGTGAGTGCCCGCATCTGGCTGCCCGGCGACATGGCCGCTCCCGCTCCCCTGGGCTGAACGGCTGCCGTGACGGATATCCCCATTTCAGGCCCGTTCGGCGACAGCCCCCAGGAGCTTTCCCTCGATCCGGATGTGCTCGCCCAGGAGCTCGCCGAAGAGCTGCTCGGTGACCCCCTCGATGAGCTCGACAGCGCTGAGCCCGCCCCGGGGGCGGTGGCGGCGGAGTGTGACAGGGGCCTGGATCTGCTCAGAGCGGGTAGCCATGAGGCCCGCATGCAGGGGCTGCGGATCTTTTGCGAGCACCGCGACCCGCGTGCGGTGCCGCTGCTGTTGCCATTGCTGACCTGCAGTTGCCCAATCCTGCGGATGAGCGCCGTCTACGCCCTCGGCCGCAATCCCAGCCCGATGGCGGTGGATCCCCTGCTGAGCCTGCTCAGTGGCGATGCCAATGGCTACGTGCGCAAGGCCGTTGCCTGGAGCCTGGGCAACTACCCCGAAGCACCGATCCTCAATCCCCTGATCCGAGCCCTTCAGGTGGACATCGCAGCGGTGCGGCTCTGGGCTGCCAGTTCCCTCGCTGACGCCGGTGCTACAGGGCCGGCCAAGGCGGATCCGGCGGCGGCCCAGCTGCTGCTCAGCCTGCGCATCGACAGTGAGCAGGCAGTGCGCAGCAACAGCGCCTGGGGCTTAGGCCGGCTCTACCCCGACCTGGTGGAGCCCCGCCAGCTTGACGTGGTGGAAGCACTGCTGCAGACCATGCTGCACGACGCTGAATCGAGCGTGCGCGATGAGGCCCGGCTGGCCCTGGAGCAGCTGGAGCAGCCCGAAGTGCTGGAGCGCCTGCAGACCCTGGTGGATGAGGGCCTGCTCACCTGAGCACTGTGCTGATCCGAACAAGTGGGCGTGTTGAGAGGCCCTGTTGCGTTCAACCCAGCGGCCTGGCAACGCGGCTAGCATCCGCCCATTCCTGTTCAGGCCTGGGATGGCACAGCAATCCATCCGCTTCCGCATCCGGCCCGATGGCCGAGTGGAGGAATTGGTCGAAGGGGTTCAGGGCCAGGCCTGTGAGCTGCTCACTGAGCGGATCGAGGCAAGGCTTGGGGCCGTGCAGCAGCGACGGCCCACCGCCGAGGCCTTCCAGGCCGAGGTGGTTCCCCAGACCCGGGTTCAGCCGGCGACCCAGGCCAGCCAGCTTTCCTGATCCCCGATCCCCATGTCCCATTTCAGCACCGTGAAAACTGAGCTGCGTGACCGCGCAGCGTTGCTTGAAGCTCTCGCTGACCTGGGCCATACGCCCCGTGAGGGCCTTCTGACCGTGCGTGGCTACCAGGGTCAGACCCAGGCCGCCGACCTGGCGATCGATCAGCCCAATGGCGCTGACATCGGCTTCCGCCTGAATCCCGATACAGGCGCCTACGAGCTGGTGGCCGACCTGGAGCTGTGGAAACAGTCGGTGCCGGTGGAGCGCTTCCTGGCCCAGCTCAGCCAGCGCTATGCCTTGCGCAGCATTCTCGCCGCCAGCGCTGAAGAGGGCTTCCAGGTGGCAGAGCAGGTCAGTTCCGTGGACGGCACCATCGAGTTGGTGGTGACCCGCTGGACCTGAGGGCCGTGCAGTCCGTCAACCCCGGACTGGCCTTCACCGCCCCTGCGGTGACAGGAACGCCGCCGACCGGTCTTGAGCCGGTCCTGGGAGGTGAACTGCGCCAGAAGGCCGTATGGGTAGACGAGGCCGTGTGCATTGGCTGCCGTTATTGCGCTCATGTGGCGACCAACACGTTCGTGGTGGAGCCCGAATGGGGTCGCTCCCGGGCCATCCGCCAGGACGGTGACAGTACCCAGCGCATCCAGGAGGCGATCGATACTTGCCCTGTGGACTGCATCCACTGGGTGGATTACGGCGAGTTGCCCGCTCTGGCTGAGCAGCTCGCCCAGCAGGACATCCGGCCTCTCGGCCTGCCCAGTCCGGCCCGCCTGAAGCGCACCCTGCCCCGCCGGGCGGCCAGCTCCAGCTGATGGCCGCTGCCATCCCAACCCGCCGATTCGGTCGCACGGGCCTGGCCATGCCGGTGTTGTCGCTGGGGGGGATGCGCTTCCAGCAGAGCTGGACGGATTTGCCCGCCGCAGAGATCAAGGCCGAGAGCCAGTCGAATCTGCGGGCGGTGCTTGAGAAGGCGGTGGGTGCCGGAATGCACCACATCGAAACCGCCCGTCATTACGGCAGTTCGGAGCGGCAACTGGGATGGCTGCTGGCTGAGGTGCCTGATCCCCAGCGCATTCTTCAAACCAAGGTGCCTCCCCAGGCCGATGCCCAGGCCTTCGAGCGGGAGCTGGCCACCAGCTTCGAGCGCCTGGGGGTGGAGCGGGTGGACCTGCTGGCGATCCACGGCATCAACCTGCGCGAGCACCTGGAGCAAACCCTGCGGCCGGGCGGCTGTCTGGCGGCGGCCCGGCGCTGGCAGGCCGAGGGCCGCGTGGGCTCCATCGGCTTTTCCACCCACGCCAGCCTTCCCTTGATCGAGGAGGCGATCGCCAGTGACGCCTTCGACTATGTGAACTTGCACTGGTACTACATCCGCCAGGACAACGGGCCGGCGATCGAGGCCGCCGCCGCCCACGACATGGGCGTGTTCGTGATCAGTCCCACCGACAAGGGCGGTCACCTGCATACCCCCTCAGCGCGGCTGCTGGACCTGTGTGCACCCCTGCATCCGATCGTGTTTAACGACCTGTTCTGCCTCCAGCGCCCGGAGGTGCACACCCTCAGCCTCGGGGCGGCCCGGCCCGCTGATCTCGACCTGCACTTGCAGGCGGTGGCCCAGCTGGGCCAGGCGGATGGGCTGCTGGAGCCGATCCTCGAGCGGCTGGAGCAAGCCCGCCGGCAGACCCTGGGTGATGCCTGGCTGGCCAGCTGGGCCGTAGGGCTGCCCGAGTGGCAGGCCACCCCAGGCCAGCTCAACCTGCCGGTCCTGCTCTGGCTGCACAACCTGCTGGAGGCATGGGATCTGGAGAGCTTCGCGCGGGCCCGCTACGGCCTACTTGGTCAAGGCGGCCACTGGTTTCCCGGGGCCAATGCCGAGGGCTTTGACCACGAGGTGAGCGAGGCCCAGTTGCGGGCGGTGTTGGCCGGGAGCCCCTGGGCGGAGCGGATTCCCGAGATCCTGCGCCGGTTGCGCCAGCGCCTCGGCGGCCAGGCCGTTAAGCGCCTGATGGCTGAGTAGGGCTGCCTCCCAGGGGGTGCTTGCCAGGCACGCCCACCGCCCGCGGGTACTGGCGGGGGCAGGGTCCCGCCGCGGCCAGCACCAGGGCATGGCGCAGGCCGCGCCCGGCTGGTAAGTCCAGCCGCTCGCAGCGCTCGAGTCGGGCCTGCAGCAGGCTGAGGGCTGGCTCCAGGGCGGTTTGATCGGCGTTGGTCCACTGGCCGCGGTAGAGCAGGGCCCGCCCTCCGGGGGCCAGCAAGGGCACCAGATACTCCGCCACCACAGGGGCGCTGGCCACGGCACGGGCCAGCGCCCAGTCGAAGCGCCCGCGGCACTGGCTGCTCTGGCCGCTGCGCTCCACCCGCTCGCAACGCACTTGCACCCGTTGCTCTAGTCCCAGGGCCTCCACCATTGCGCGGACGGCCTCCACCTTGCGGCCCACCGAATCCACCAGGGTGAGCCGGGCCTGGGGGAGGGCAATCGCCGCGGCCAGGCCGGGGAAGCCTCCGCCGGTTCCCACATCGATCAGCTCCAGCGGGGCTTCCGCACCCTGCAGCAGGGGCAGCAGGGGCCAGAGGCTGTCGAATACCTGGGCGATCCAGTAATCGTTGCCCTCCACTAGGCGCGTGAGGTTGAGCTGGCCATTCCAGTGGCGCAACTGCTGCTGCAACGCCTCCAGCAGCGCGAGCTGGTGCTCGGAGGGCTGCCAGCCCAGCTGCTCCCACAGAGCAGGCGGATGCGGACTGGCGGGGGGAAAAACCATCCGTCTGGCTGAACGGTGCTTCTTCTTAGGATCCTGCACACCGGCCCCTCCTGCCGTTGGCCAGCCAGCTCAGCCACTACGCCCTGCTGGAGCTTCCTGAGGAGGCCACGCCTGAGCAGTTGCGCCAGGCCTTTCGCAGGTTGAGCAAGCGCTTTCACCCCGATACCACCAGCCTGCCCGCCGCTGAGGCGGAGCAAGCCTTTCAGCGGTTGCAGATGGCCTATGCCGTGCTCAGCGATCCGGATGCACGCCGCCGCTACGACGCGGAGCGGCGGCTCGCCCAGCTCACGGCCGCTGCTGCCGCCCGTGCCGTTGCTCCACCCCAGGTCTCCAGTGCGCCCTCGGTGCGGCGTGCCCTCTCTGGCGGCGAGTGGCTGGCCTTGCTGCTGTTGGCCCTGGCGCTGGTGTTCAGCCTGGTGCTGGGGGTGGGGCTGGCCCTGGCCCGCGGGGCGGCCTTCAGCACCTGGCCCAGCTGGTTGCCCCCCACGTGATGCAAAGCTGCCTCTGAGGTGTTGATCGGTATGGGCGAGCTTCCTGCAGCGCAAACCCCCCTTTACAACCACCCGCTGCCCCAGCTGGAACACTGGCTGCGGCAGCTCGGGGCCGTTCAGGAGCGCGACAACCTCTGCGTCTGGGACCTGCACCGCCCGGAGTGGAGCGCCCGGATTGAGCTGGAGGTTGAGGATCTCTCTGTGGCCTGGCATGCCGATGGCCAGACACGGGTGCGCAACTTTCCCTATGGCCTGTCGCGGGCCGATGTCGAGGCGGCGATCCTGGCCGGCCCCTGAGGCTGGCCGGTCAGCGGCAGACGTCGCTCCTGCGCTCGCTGCCAGGGGCCAGCACACTGCAGTTCACCCAGCGCACAAGCCGCAGCTCCACGTCGGTGAACAGCACCAGGATCCCGCTGCAGATCAGCACCAGCAGCGCGGTGACCTGCCAGTCGCTCTTGCTCATCTGGGCTCCTAGCGGTGGTGGGGGGTGCAGCCCCAGTCTGGACCTGGCGGGCCTTAAGGCGGGCTGGTGAGGGCAGCCAACCGCTGCTGCAGTTGCGCCCCCATCTGGTGCGCCTGCCACTGCTCAGCCAGTGCCGCCGCACTCAGCGGCCGCATCGGCTGCAGTTCAGCCAGCACCGGCACCCCGCCCAGCTGCTCCAGGGTGCGGGGGTTGTCCAGGTGGGGCGGGCCGTTGAGCACCAGGCCGAGCACCGGAATCGCCCGCTGCCGCAAGGCTTCCAGCGTGAGCAGGGTGTGATTGAGGGTGCCCAGGCCGCTACGGGCTACAAGCAGCACGGGCAGCTGCCAGCGTTGCAGCTGCTCGATCTGCAGCCAGTCGCGGCGCAGCGGCACCAGCACCCCGCCGGCGGTCTCCACCACCAGGCTCCCCCCCACGGTGGGCAGCTGCAAGCGCTTGGGCTCGATCGTGACCCCATCCAGTTCAGCGGCCCAGTGGGGGGAGAGAGGCCGGCTGAGCCGGTAGGCCTCCGGAAGCAGCCGATGGGCTGCCTCCGGCAGCAGCCGGGCCAGGCAGTTGCGGTCTCCTCCCCCTTCCAGGCCGCTCTGCACCGGCTTCCAGTAGTGGGCGCCCAGGCCCTGCACCAGCCAGGCACTCACCACCGTCTTGCCCACATCGGTGTCGGTGCCGCACACCACCAGCCTGCTCAGGCCGGCCGACGGCCAATCAGCAGCAGCACCGTCCACGTGATTCCTTCTTCGCTGGGCCAATGCTGCAGCAACCGCCGCAGTTCGGCGGTACCCAAACGGGGCTGGCGGCTGCCCACCGCCCCAATCGCTCGTAGGGAGCCCAGAAAGCGCCGGCCGTCGCAGTCTTCCTGGCTGAAGCGCAGCTGCTGGTGGTGGTGCAGCTCCAGGTGGCGGTTGGCGACGGCCAGCAGGGGTTCGCTGGCAGGCAGGGCCAGGCCGGTGAAGGGCACGCCGGCCCGTCCGGCCGCCCGTTGCCACTGGGGGAAGCTGGTGGCCGTGGGCAGCGCCAGGGCTAGCCAGCCGCCCGGGCCCAGCTGGTTGCACCAGAGCTCCAACTGGCCCGCCGGATTGTCCAGCCACTGCAGGGCAAAGCTGGAGCAGAGCAGGCTGGCCCCTCCCATCTCGGCGGGCAGGCCCTGGTTTAGGTCCCAGAGGAGCTGGCCGTGGCGCTGGCACAAGGGGTTTGCGGTCAGGAGTTGGGGGCAGAGGTCAAGCTGCACCAGGGGGCGCTGCAGGCCGTGCTGGTGCAGGGCCTCCCCCAGCAGGCCGCTGCCGGCCCCCAGGTCGGCAGCGGGGCCGGCCGGCAACGGCCACTCGCCAAGTCGCCGGGCCAGCAGGTGTGCCAGCCGCCAGGCCACGCCCCGTTGCAGCAGTGCGTGCTGCCGGTAGGCTGCGGCCCGTCGTCCGAAGCGCTCCCGCACTCGGGCTTTGAAGTCCGCATCAGGGACGGCTGCAGGGGAGCTCAGAGACGGGCGATCCAAGCGATCAGATCGGTGAGCAGCGGCGTATTGAGCAGGCAGTGTCCGGCCTCGGCGTAGTGGATCAGCATGGCCTCGGGCCGTTCCTGGCGCAGCAATTCCCTTGCCTGGGGCACCACAATCCGGTCGGCGCCCGGTTCCACAATCAGGCAGGGCAGGCCAGGGGCCAGGACCTCGGGCAGCCGCTGGCAGCGTTCCAGCAGGGCCAGATCGGCCAGCAGCCGCTGGCGGCCATCAGGGCTCAGGGGACCATCGAGAATCGAGCAGGGCAGGGCGCTGAGGGGTGCGGGGGCGGCCGCTTCGCTTAGGAAGGTCTGCAGCATCGCCTCGGCCTGGGTGCTCTGCAGGGCCTCGGCAATGCCGGCCAGCGCCGTCTGCAGGCGGCGCCCTTCCCGGCCTTCGGGCACAAACCGCCCGAAGCTGGCCAGCAGCACCAGCGCATCCGCATCCTGCAGCAGGGCTGGCGGCAACAGGTGGGGGCCGAGCGAGTGGCCGACCACCACACGTCTACTGGCCTGGGGATCCCAGTTCACGCTGCGGGGGGGCACCGGCCCATAACCTCGGTCAGGCATGGTCCAGCGCCAGCCGCGGGCGGCGGTAGCGGCGGCAAAGGGCTCCCAGCCACGGCTGTCCCCCGCCCAGCCGTGCATGGCGATGATCTGGGTGGTCATGGTGAGCCCAGGGCGTTCAGCATCCGCTCCAATGTGCCTGGCGGTAGGTCGGACCGCAGCACCAGACGCAGCCTGGCGCAGCCTGGCGGCACGGTGGGTGGCCGAATCGCCACGGCCAGAAGGCCGGCTTGTTCCAGCTGCCGCTGCAGGTTGAGGGCGCGCTGGTCGTCGCCAACCAGCAGCGGCAGGATCGGTCCGGTACCGGGGGGGCGCGGCCAGCCGGCGTCCTCTAGGGCATCGCGCCAGCGCCCTGCTCGCTGCAGCAGCGCAGGCCCCGCGGGCATGCCGGCCCGCTCCAGGTCCTGAATGTGCTCCAGGGCCGCCAGGGCAGCGGCCGCCAGGGGTGGGGCCAGGGCGGTGGTGTAGCGGAACGGACCGCTGAACTGCAGCAGCCACTCCATCACCAGGGTGTCGCCCGCAAGAAAGGCACCGCCGCTGCCGAAGGCCTTGCCGAAGGTGCCACAGAGCAGGGCAATCCGGCTTTCACCATGGCCCAGGCCGCGGCCGCCTTTTCCCAGCACCCCTAGGGCATGGGCCTCATCGAGCAGTAGGGCGGCGCCATGGTGAGCGCACAAGGCGGCCAGGGCGGCCGTGGCCGGGCTGGTGCCCTCCATGGAGTAAAGGCTCTCCGCCAGCACCAGTAACCGCTGCTCGGGCTGGCGCCGGCGGGCAGCCTGCAGCAGCTCTTCCAGGTGAGCGAGGTCGTTATGGCGGAATCGCTGCAGTTGGGCGCCGCTGGCGCGCACGCCGGTGAGTAGGGAGTGGTGGATCAGCCGGTCGGCCAGCACCAGGCTGTGGCGGTGGGCCAGGGCCTGAACGGCGGCCAAGTTGGCCTGGAAGCCGCTGGGGAACAGCAGCACTCTCTCTCGCCCCAGCCAGGCGGCCAGGGCCCGCTCCAGCTGCGCGTGCACCGGCCGGCTGCCGCACACCAGCCGTGAGGCCCCGGCGCCCACCCCCTCACGGGCCGCGGCGGACTGGGCGGCGGCCACCACGGCTGGGTGCGCGCTCAGGCCCAAGTAGTCGTTGCTGGCCAGATCGAGGAGCTGGGGCGCCAGGCCGCGCAGCTGGCGGCGGGCGCTGGCGGCTTGGCCGCTGAGGGCTTGGGCCAGGGGACGCTGCCAGGGGGCAAGATCGCCGGTGGATTCCTGCTGGAATTGGGGTGCTGTGCCGCCCATGGCGTTGAGGGTAGGCGGGACATCACCGGTTCCTGGTCAGGTTGGTCTCGCAACCAGCTCCACCCTCGGATGCCGCGCCTCCGCTGCGTTATCCCCCCTAGGTTGAGGACCAGGCCAGTCCAGGGCAGGCCTGGCCAGTTCGCCGCTGTTGGAGGCACAATCCCAATGCGGTGCTGCAAGCCGATGCCCCAGGCCGGATCAGCGGCCTGGTTTTCGACCCCTCTTGTGATTTGAAAGTGATCTGGCAGGGTTGAGTGGGCCAACACAACTGCTAGCGGTTGGTTCCCGTAGGTTCAAGCTTTCCCCATGGGCTCCGGCTGGAGCTGCCCCGCTGTGCTGGAGCGCTTCACCCTTCTCTTCCCGATCTGGACCCTGTTGGCGGCGGCTTTGGCCCTGCCCTTTCCATGGCTGTTCACCTGGCTGCAAGGGCCGTTGATCGTGCTCGCCCTGGCCGTGGTGATGCTCGGCATGGGCTTGGAGCTGGAGCTGGCCGATTTTCAGCGGGTGCTCCGTCGGCCCTGTCCACCAACCCTGGGCGTGGCCGCCCAGTATCTGGTGATGCCGGCGTTGGCGGCCCTGGTTGCCGCGCTGTTGAGGCTGCCGCCCCCCTTGGCCGTGGGCCTGATTTTGGTGGGCTGCTGTCCAGGTGGCACGGCCAGCAATGTGGTCACTCTGATCGCCCGCGCGGACGTTGCGCTCTCG
>JBIKUY010000206.1:0-4499 GCA_044347355.1 Prochlorococcaceae cyanobacterium
GTTGCCCTGTTGGCGTGCCTTAGCGAGCATCGCCAGGAACAGCACCGCCAGCAGGGCCGTGAGTCCAAACTGCAACCAGGACACCCACTCCGGCAGTTCGGGCAGGGATCCGGAGCCGGACCCCGAGGCCTGGGATTTGGGCTCCATGGAGAATTGGTCCATTGGCGAAGCTGCCTCAGCGTTCATCCTGCCCGATTCCTGCTGATCCCGCTCAGGACTTGCCTGTCAGCACCCCCAGCCTGTCGCCGCTGTAGCCGCCCTGTTCCCGCACCCGGCTACACCAGGCCTGCTGGTTGAGATACCAGGCCACCGTGGCGGCTAGGCCCTGCTCAAAGCTGTGGCGAGGCTGCCAGCCCAGCTCGTTGCTGATCCGGGTGGGATCGATGGCGTAGCGCCGGTCGTGGCCGGGCCGATCCGCCACGGGTGTGACCAGCTTGCTGTGGGGCCCGCTGGCGGGCAGCAGCTGGTCGAGGACGGCGCAGATCGCCTCCACCACTTGCTTGTTGGTGCGTTCCCCATGGCCCCCCACGCAGTAGCTGCGGCCTAGCTCGCCTTGGCAGGCGGACAGCAGCAGGGCATCCACGTGGTCCTCGACGTACAGCCAATCGCGCACGTTCTGGCCGTCGCCATAGAGCGGGATGGGCTCCCCAGAGGCCGCCTTGAGGATCACCACCGGGATCAGCTTCTCGGGGAACTGCCAGGGGCCGTAGTTGTTGGAGCAGTTGGTGAGCACCACGGGCAGGCCGTAGGTGTGGTGCCAGGCGTTCACCAGGTGGTCGCTGGCAGCCTTGCTGGCCGAATAGGGGCTGCGCGGGTCGTAGGGGGTGGTTTCCGAGAAACGGCCGGTTTCGCCTAGGGAACCGAACACTTCGTCGGTGCTGATGTGGTGGAAACGGAAGCCCGGCTGGCGCTCGGCGCTCAGCTGCTGCCAGTGGGCGCGCACCGCCTGGAGCAGCTGGAAGGTGCCGCTTACATTGCTGTCGATGAAGGCCGCCGGGCCCTCGATCGAGCGGTCCACATGGCTCTCGGCCGCCAGGTGCATCACCAGGTCGGGGTCGGCTTGCCGCACCGCGGCCGCGGTGGCCTCAGCGTCGGTGAGGTCCACCCGCAGGAGCTGGTGGCGGCAGTCCCCCTCGGGGGTGAGGGCCTGGGGGCCGAGCTCCTGGAGCACCTGCTCGATGCTGGTGAGGTCGCTGGCGTAGCCGCACTTGTCGAGGTTGAACACCAGGGCGTCGCTCTCCCGCAGCAGCCGGCGCACCATCGCGCCGCCGATGAAGCCGGCGCCTCCTGTCACCAGGATGCGGCGGCGGCCTGCGAGCAGGGCAGGAACGTCAGGTGGGGTGGCGTTGGGCATGGGGTTGGTCATGACAGAGCCTGGAGAAGGTGGCGCAGCGCCTGGCGCCAGGGGGTTGGAGCCAGCTGCAGGGTGCGGCGGGTGCTGGAGCAATCCAGCAGGGAATAGCTGGGCCGCTGCGCGGGCAGCGGGTACTCCGCCGTGGTGAGCGGGTTCACCGGCGCGGGCTGCTCCAGCAGCCCCAGCTCCTGGGCTAGCTCCCCTACCGCCACAGCCACGTCGAACCAGCTGGCGGCGCCGGCATCGCTCCAGTGCAGCACCGGTTCTTGCACATTGGCGGTGATCGCCCGCCAGCAGGCCGCCGCCAGGGTGTGGGTGCTGGTGGGACAGCCCACCTGGTCTTCCACCACCCCGAGGGCCTGGCCGCTGGCGCCGCGCTCGCGGTGCAGGCGCAGCATGGTGAGGGCGAAGTTCTTGCCCACCGGGCCGATCACCCAGCTCGTGCGCAAGATCACACCCCGGCCACTGCCCGCACCGCCAGCAGCGGCGCCTAGCAGTTCTTCCACCGCTTCTTCTCCTGCGGCCTTGGTGGCTCCATAGGCGCCGAGGGGATCGCGGCTCTGCTCGGGGCGGTAGGGGCTGCCCTGCTGACCGTTGAAGACGAAATCGGTGCTCACCTGCAGCAGGCGACCGCCGGTGTCGAGAAGCGCCTCCGCGAAGGCCCGCGGCGCGCCGCCGTTCACCGCCAGGGCCAGCTCCGGTTCGGTTTCGGCTTTGTCCACGGCGGTGTAGGCGCCGCCATTGAGCACCCAGTCGGGCCGGTGCGACCGCACCGCAGCCCGGCAGGCGCCGGCATCGGCGAGATCAAGGGGCAGGAGGCCGCCACCTTCTCCATCACCGCTGCGGGTGGTGGCGATGAGCTCCACGCCCGCAGGCACCTGCTGGCGCAGGGCCTGGCCCAGCTGGCCGGCGCCGCCGGTGAGCAGGACTTTCATGCAAAGACCTCGCCGGCAGTCAGCGCTTCCGCCAGCGTGGGCGCAGCGGCGTCTTTGTCAGCCAACAGCGGTTCGGTGCCGCCCAGATCGGCGCCGCCCAGACGATCGAGGGGCCAGGCGATGGCCAGCTGGGGATCGTTCCAGCGCAGGGAGCGCTCGCAGGTTTTGCTCCAGAAGCCACTGGCCTTGTAGAGCACCTCAGCGCTGCCGGTGAGGGTGAGGAAGCCGTGGGCAAAGCCCACCGGCACCCACAGCTGCCGTTGGTTGTCGGCGCTGAGTTCCGCTGCCACCCACTGGCCAAAGGTGGCTGAGCCGCGGCGCAGGTCCACTGCCACATCGAACACCTCCCCCACGGGGCAGCGCACCAGTTTGCCCTGGGGCTCGGGTTCAAGCTGGTAATGGAGGCCGCGCAACACTCCGCAGCTGGAGCGGGAGTGGTTGTCCTGGGCAAAGATGGTGCTCTGGCCCACAGCGTCGTCGAAGCGACGCTGGTTCCAGCTCTCATAGAAAAAGCCGCGGTCGTCGCCGAAGAGCTGGGGGGTGATCAGCAGCGGGCCCTCCATCAGCTGGCCGCTGGTGGTGTGGAGTTGTTCAACCTGCATGGGGTACGTCCAGGCTTTGTTGCAGAGCCGCATGGTCGCCGTTGCCCTCCTGCAGCAGTTGCAGGAGGTAATGGCCGTAGCCGCTCTTCTTAAGGGGCTGGGCGAGGTGCTCGAGCTGCTCGCTGCCGATCCAGCCCTGGCGCCAGGCCACCTCTTCCGGACAGCCCACCTTGAGGCCCTGGCGGTGCTCGAGGGTGCGGATGTAGCTGCTGGCCTCGTGCAGGGAGTCGCAGGTGCCGGTGTCCAGCCAGGCCATGCCGCGGCCCATCAGCTCCACCTGCAAGAGGCCATCGTGCAGGTACATGCGGTTGAGGTCGGTGATCTCCAGCTCGCCGCGGGGGGAGGGTTTCACCTGGAGGGCCCGATCCACCACGGTGTGGTCGTAAAAATAGAGGCCGGTTACGGCGTAGCGGCTGAGGGGTTTGAGGGGTTTTTCCTCGAGGCTGGTCACCCGTCCCTGGCCGTCGAAGGCCACCACGCCGTAACGCTCGGGATCGCGCACGGGATAGGCATACACGGTGGCGCCCCTGGCGCTGCCGTTGCTGGCGGCCAGCTGGGGCACCAGATCGTGGCCATGGAAGAGGTTGTCGCCGAGCACCAGGGCGGCGGGGGAGCCAGAGAGGAAATCGGCGCCGATGAGAAAAGCCTGGGCCAGGCCATCGGGGCTGGGCTGCACGGCGTACTGGATCGTCATGCCCCAGGCGCTGCCATCGCCGAGCAGGCGCTGGAAGGCGGGCTGATCCACCGGGGTGGTGATGATCAGCACCTCGCGGATCCCGGCCAGCATCAAGGTGCTGAGCGGGTAGTAGATCATCGGCTTGTCGTAGACCGGCAGGAGCTGCTTGCTCACCGCCTGGGTGATCGGATGGAGGCGGGTGCCGCTGCCGCCGGCCAGGATGATGCCCTTACGGGTGGGGTGAATCTGGCTGCTCATACTGCCCTCAGCAGTCCATCGGCCAATTCCTGGAGCCCCTCGGCCAGGGGAATCCGGGCCCGCCAGCCCAGGCCCGCCAGCCGACTCACGTCCAGCTGTTTCTTGGGGGTGCCGTCTGGCTTGCTGCTGTCCCAATGGATCTCGCCCTGGAAACCGGTGGCTGCGGCCACTGCCTCGGCCAGCTCGCGGATGGTGAGGTCCACCCCCGTGCCCACATTCAGGAAGGCCAGTGGTGCGCCCAGGTCGTCACAAGGGGCATCAGCCGTTGCAGGATCCCAGTGCTGCAGCGCGAACACACAGGCCTCGCCCAGGTCGTCCGCATGCAGAAATTCCCGCAGTGGTGTGCCGGTGCCCCAGCAGGTCACGCTGGCTGCGCCGCCGTCGGCCGCCTCCTGAAAGCGGCGGATCAGAGCTGGCAGGACGTGACTATTGGTTGGGTGGTAATTGTCTCCAGGGCCGTAAAGGTTGGTGGGCATCAAGCTGATGGCGTCGAAGCCGTGCTGCAGGCGCAGGGCCTGGCAAAGCTTGATGCCGCTGATCTTGGCGAGCGCATACCACTCATTGGTGGGCTCGAGGGCACCGGTGAGCAGGGCCTCCTCGCGGATCGGCTGGGCGGCGAACTTGGGATAGATGCAGCTGCTGCCCAGGAACAGCAGCCGACGCACGCCGCTCTG
>JBIKUY010000266.1:0-3753 GCA_044347355.1 Prochlorococcaceae cyanobacterium
AGGTGGTGCCAATGGCGATCACCCGGCCGCCCCGGGCCCGGCAGGCCGCCACGGCATCCACCAGCGCCTGCGACACCTCTACCCACTCGCTGTGCAGCTCCAACTGGCGCAGATCTTCGGTTTCCACCGGCCGGAAGGTGCCCAGGCCCACATGCAGGGTGGTGGTGGCGATCTCCACGCCGCGCTCGCGGATCGCCGCCAGCAGCTGATCGCTGAGGTGCAGGCCGGCGGTGGGGGCGGCCACAGCGCCGGGGCGGGCAGCGTAGCGGGTCTGGTAGCGCTCGTTGTCGGTGTCGTCGTGTTCGTGGATGTAGGGCGGCAGGGGAATGGCGCATCGCCGCACTCCGGTGGAAACTGCACGATGCGGCCGCCGGTGGCGGGGTCGCTGCCCAGCACCTGCACCGCCAGGGGCGGCTGGCCTGCGGCCACCACCTCAATCCAGTCGCCCGCCTTGAGCTTCTTGGCCGGCTTGGCCAGGCACAGCCACTGGCCCGGGGTGGGACGCGCCCCTGGCTGAAGATCAGTCGGCAACGGCTGCCAAGGCTCCAGCACCAGCAGCTCCACCGCGCCGCCCGTCGGCCGCCGCGCCTCCAACCGCGCCCGCAGCACCCGGGTGTCGTTGATCACCAGCAGATCCCCCGGCCGCAGCTCCTGCTGCAACTCCCACACGGTCAGGTGGCGGGCATGGGGAGCAGCCCCCACCCCGGCCGGACCCACCGCCAGCAGCCAGGCGGCGTGGCGAGGTTCCACCGGCCGCTGGGCGATGCGCTCCTCCGGGAGGTGAAAGTCGTAACTCGACAGCCGTTGATCGGCCCCACTGAAATCACCCATTCACCCCGACTGCTTCAGCCGATGCCTCAAGCCGGTAAGTAGTAGCGCACCAGGGTGAACACCCGGCTGTGCTGGTGGGTGAGCGCCTGGCGCAATTCGATCAGGCCCTTGTTGAACAGCAGGTTGTCCAACCAGCGGCGGGGGATGGCATCGGCCGTGACGATGGTGTAAGTGCGGCCGGGATGCTGCCGCTCCACGCTGGCCACGTGGGCCACGAAAGGTTGGATGAAGGAGGCGTAGGGGGCCTGCAGGAGCACCAGTGGCACGCCATCGCCCACCCAGCGCTCCCAGTCCGCCAGCAGCGGCTCGCGATCTTCCCCCGGCGCCAGCACCCGCACGGCCTCCACCCGGCTAGCGATGGAGCTGGCGTAACGGATCGCCTCCAGCACCGGCGCCGAGAGGCCGTGCTCCACCATCCCCAGGCGTCCCACATACACGATCGCCGCCTGCGGCGGACCGTCGCCGGCGGCGCGCGGCCGGATGACCTCGCCCGGCACCAGGAGGGAGGGATCCAGAGCCACCGTTCGCTCCACCTGCAGGTAGCGGCGCCGGATCCCCGCCAGCAGCACCACCAGCAGCGGGATCAGCACCACCACGATCCAGGCCCCAGCGGTGAACTTGCTGATCAGAATCACCAACAACACCACCGCGGTGGCCAGGGCACCGATGCCGTTCATCGAGGCCCGGGCCCGCCAGCCCTGCTCCCGCGAGCGCCACCAGTGCACCACCATGCCGGCCTGGGAGAGGGTGAAGGCCAGGAACACGCCCACGGCGTAGAGGTGGATCGCCAGGGAGGTGCTTCCCCGGCAGAACACGATGATCAGCCCGGCCAGCAGCTGCAGCACCAGGATCCCGTTCTGAAACACCAGCCGGTCGCCGCGCCAGGCCAGCTGCTGGGGCAGGAAGCGATCGGCCGCCAGCAGGGCGCCGAGGCGGGGGAAATCGGCAAAGGCCGTGTTGGCCGCCAGGATCAGCACCAACATGGTGGTGAACTGCAGCAGAGCGAACAGGAGGCTCGAGCCGCCGAACAGACGCATCCCCAGCAGCGCCATGGTGGTGCGCTGGGAATGAGGAGCGATGCCATACAGCCAGGCCAGGCCGCTGATCGTCACGAACATCGCAGCTAGCAGGGCACCCATCACCAGCAGCGTGAGCCGGGCATTGCGGGACTCCGGCTCCCGGAACACCTGCACCCCGTTGGCGATGGCCTCGATGCCCGTCATCGCGGAGCAGCCGGAGGCAAAGGCCCGCAAGATCAGGAACAGGCCGAGGGGCTCCAGGGCGGCCACGGCCTGGGGAGGCTCGGGCTGCCAGCCATGGTGCAGACCCACATCGAGCCCACCGGCCAGCCCCAGCAGCGCAACCATCGCCACGAAACCGAAGGTGGGAATAGCGAACAGCTGCCCCGACTCCCGCACCCCCCGCAGATTCGCCCAGCCCACCGCCAGCAGCAGCACCAGGGCGATCGGCACCTTCCAGGGTTGGAGCGCCGGGGCATACGACACCAGCGCATCGGTGCCCGCCAGCAGACTCACCGCGGCGGTGAGCGAGTAATCGATCAACAGGGCCGAGGCAGCCACCAGGCTGGCCGGCCGACCGAGATTTTCCTTGGCAACGGTGTAGGAGCCACCGCCCTGGGGATAGGCGCGGATCGTCTGGCGGTAGGAAAGCACCACCACGCCGATCAACAGCACGATCGCCAGGGTGATCGGCAGCGAAAAGCCCAGCGCCGCACTGCCCGCCAGCACCAGCATGGTCAGGATCTCCTGGGTGGCGTAGGCCACCGAGGAGAGGGCATCCGAGGAGAGCACGGCCAACGCCTGGGCATTGCCCAGCCGCTCCGTGGCGACGGCGTAGCGGGGGATGGGCGGGCCGAATAGCCGCTGGATGAGCGAGGTGGCCAATGGGCAGCCGAAGCGCTACCCGCACCATGCCAACTCAGAGCGCCAGTGACTCAGGGTTGGTCTCGATCAGCTGGGCCAGGTCCTTGAGGAAGGCGGCGGCGTGGGCGCCGTAGATCGTGCGGTGGTCGCAGGTGAGGTTCACCTGCATCTGGTTGGCCACCCGGATCGAGCCGTCCTTGCCGGCCACCACCGCAGGCCGCGAGGCTGCCACCGCCAGGATCGCACCGGTGCCGGGCGGCAGGATCGCGTCGAAGCGATCCACCCCAAACATGCCCAGGTTGGAGAGGGTGAAGGTGCCGGTGCTGTACTCATCCGGCTGCAGCTGCTTGCTGCGGGCCCGGGCCACCAGGTCGGCCCAGTTGCGGGCCATGGAATAAATGTCGGTTTTATCGGCGCCCGCCAGCACCGGCGTGATCAGGCCTCCGTCCTCCATCGCCACAGCCACAGCCACATTCACCGCTGCCGGGTAGGCCATGGCGCTGCCATCGGCGCTGGTGGCCGCGTTCACCTGGGGATGGCGGGCCAGGGTCACGGCCACGGCCTTGGCCAGCAAGGCGGTCATGGTCACGCCCTTGCTCTTCACCTGCTTGTAAAAGGCGTCAAGCTTGGTCGTGGTGATCGTGTAGCCAACCCTGAAACAGGGCACCGCCAGGCTGGCCACCATGTTGCGGTTCACCGCGTTCTGCAGGGTGTTGAAGGCCACAGCCTCACCGGCCCGCCCAAACGTTTGCCCAGCCGGCGCCGGCGCCGCAGCACCATTGCCGCCACCGCCCCCAGCAGCCGCTCCAGCAGCCGCGGACACCGCCGGTCCGCTGCCCTCGGCCACCCGCGGAACGCTCACTGGCTGACCGGTGGCGGCCAGCACGTCTTCGGCCTGGATGCGTCCATGGGGCCCGCTGCCGCGCAGGGCATTCAGGTCTACCCCCAGCTGGGACGCCAATTTCTTGGCGCGGGGGGAGGCCACCAGCCGGCCACTCGCCGTGGAGGTCGGCGCCGGCACAGCCACGGGCGTTGCAGC
>JBIKUY010000207.1:0-4491 GCA_044347355.1 Prochlorococcaceae cyanobacterium
CACCTTCCACCAGGGCCTTCTGATAGCGGAAGAAGAAGGTGAGAATCAATGTGCGAATGTGAGCCCCATCCACATCAGCATCGGTCATGATAACAATGCGGTGGTAGCGAAGATTCTTTTCCTCAAACTCCTCGCCCTTAATCCCAAGACCCAGGGCCGTGATCAATGCCTGGATCTCTGTGTTCTTATAAATCTTGGCGTCGTCTGTTTTTTCGATATTGAGGATCTTGCCCCGCAGTGGCAGGATCGCCTGGAAGCGGCGATCACGGCCCTGTTTGGCTGAGCCACCAGCGGAGTCGCCCTCCACGATGTAGATCTCCGATTCAGAAGGATCCCGGGAAGAACAATCTGCCAGCTTGCCTGGCAACGTGGAACTCTCAAGCACGCTCTTGCGGCGTACCAGTTCCCGCGCCCGGCGAGCGGCCTCGGCGGCATTGAAAGCCTGAATCGCCTTCTCCAGGATCAGATCGATCACCGAAGGGTTGAACTCTAAAAATTCACTGAGTGCCTCACCCACCAGGGAGTCGACAATGCCGCGCACCTCGGTATTACCGAGCTTGGTCTTGGTCTGACCCTCGAACTCCGGCTCGGGCACCTTCACCGAAAGCACCGCCGTCAGGCCTTCGCGGATGTTCTCGCCAGCCAGGTTGGTATCCGCCTCCTTGCGTTTACCTCGCTTTTTGGCAAAAGCGTTGAGGGTGCGGGTGAGCACCGTCTTCAGGCCTTCAATATGGGTGCCACCATCAACCGTGCGGATGTTGTTGGCAAAACCAAGAATGCTGTCGGAATAGGCATCAACACACCACTGCAAGGCGGCCTCCACCTGCACCCCATCCCGCTCGGCATTCACATAAATGATGTCAGGATGCAGTGGGTCCTTCTCTGCATTCATGTAGGCGACATATTCACGGATGCCGCCTTCGTAGAAGTACACCTCTTCATGGGGTTCCCCAGCCTCGTTGCAGGCGGCTTCCCGCTCATCGCGGAAGACGATCCGCACACCACCATTGAGGTAGGCCAACTCGCGCAGCCGAGAAGCCAGGGTCTGATAGTCGAATTCGATGCCGCCGCTGAAGATCTCCAGGTCGGGCTTGAAACGCACTTGGGTCCCGGTGCTGGCGGGATCCTCAGCCGGCTGGGAGGCCAGGGTTCCGATCGGGGCACCGCGCTCGAAGCGCTGGCGGTGCACCTGACCCTGGCGATGCACCGTCACCTCCACCCACTCGGAGAGAGCGTTGACCACCGAAACGCCCACGCCATGGAGGCCGCCGGACACCTTGTAACCACCGGAGCCGAACTTGCCGCCGGCGTGGAGCACGGTGAGCACCGTCTCCAGGGCACTCCTGCCGGTGCGGGGATGGATGTCGGTGGGAATGCCGCGGCCGTTGTCGGTGACACAGCAGGCACCGTCCCGATCGAGCACCACCAGGATCTGATCACAGTGGCCGGCGAGGGCCTCGTCCACTGAGTTGTCCACCACTTCGTAAACGAGGTGGTGCAGACCCCTGGGACCGGTGGAGCCGATGTACATCCCGGGCCGTTTGCGCACCGGCTCCAGACCTTCCAGAACCTGGATCTGTTCGGCTCCGTAGGCGGCCTGAACTTTGGTGGCTTCGCTCATGCGGGAAGGGGTTGCCTGGTGATCGGCCGCGGCTCAGGGAAGGGTGTGTTGGTCGACCGGTCGGCCGACCCCCCGTGATCGCGGTGCACAATCCCGGACAAGGGCTTGGCAGGGGAGGGACAGGGCCTGAAAACCCAGGTCCAAGGGGCAATCTACCACCGCTGCAAGGCTCTCTCCAGAGGCTGGCAAGGTGGGGGCATGGCCCTCCATCCCCCCTCCCAGCAACCCCTGGTGATCGTGCTGCTGGGCCCCACGGCCAGCGGCAAGACCGAGCTGGCCATCGCCCTGGCCCAGGCCCTCGACCTGGCCGTGCTGAATGTGGACTCCCGCCAGCTCTACCGGGGCATGGATGTGGGCACGGCCAAGCCCACGCCCCAGCAGCAGGCAGCGGCCCGCCATGCGTTGATCGACCTGCGCGACCCCGACCGGCCGCTCAATCTGCAGGAGTTCCGCCAGATTGCCGAACCCTTGATCGAGGCAGAACTGGAGCGCCCCCGTCAGGGTGCGGGTCTGGCGCTATTGGCCGGTGGAAGCGGCTTGTATCTGCAGGCGATCTGCCGCGGACTGCGCCCTCCGGCGGTCGCCCCCCAGCCTCAGTTGCGGCAACAGCTGAGCGCTCTGGGGCAGCCCCTCTGCCACCGGATGCTGGAACTGACCGACCCCGTGGCCGCCAGCCGCATCGCCGCCGCCGACCCCGTACGCACCCAGCGCGCCCTGGAGGTGCTGTACGCCACCGGCCGGCCGTGCTCCAGCCAGCAGAGCTCCGCACCTCCGCCCTGGCGCGTGCTGGAGCTGGGGCTGGATCCGCCCAACCTGAGGCAGCGCATTGTCCAGCGCACCGAGCGCCTCTACGCCGATGGTCTGGTGGCCGAAACCCAGCGGCTGGTGGAGCGCTACGGGGCGGATCTACCCTTGCTGCAAACCATTGGCTACGGCGAGGCGCTGCGCCTGTTGGCCGGAGAACTCTCGGAAGCCAGTGCCATCCAGCTCACCTGCCAGCGCACCCGCCAGTTCGCCAAGCGCCAGCGCACGTGGTTCCGCAGGCAGCACCAGCCCTACTGGCTGGCGGGTCAGCAGATCGAAGAACAGCTGCAGCAAGCCTTGCAGGAGGTCCTGCGCGTTCTAGGGTGAAGGGTGATCATCCAGGCCTTCAAGGCTCAACCAGTACAGATGCGAGCCGTGCAGACACCTTCTGCCGCAGCTTCGCACCACCTGTCCCCTATCCCCCCTGAAAATCTCCACTGAATGCCTCCTCGTCCCCGTTTTGACCGCCGTGCTCCCGTGCGGGAGCTGCCCAACATCAATGAGCGCATCGCCTATCCCCAGTTACGGGTGGTCGACGCAGACGGCAGCCAACTCGGAGTGATCACCAGAGAGGCAGCTCTGGAGGTGGCCAAGGATCGCGAGCTCGACCTGGTGCTGGTCAGCGAGAAGGCGGATCCGCCGGTGTGCCGGATCATGGACTACGGCAAATATAAATTTGAACAGGAAAAAAAGGCCAAGGAAGCGAAGAAGAAGTCACACCAGACCGAGGTCAAGGAAGTGAAAATGCGCTACAAGATTGATCAGCACGACTACGACGTGCGCATTGGTCAAGCATCCCGCTTTCTCAAATCGGGCGACAAGGTGAAATGCACGGTGATCTTCCGTGGCCGTGAGATCCAACACACCGCTTTGGCAGAAGTGCTGCTGATGCGCATGGCCAAAGATCTCGAGGAGGCCGCCGAGATCCAACAGCCCCCCAAGCGGGAAGGCCGCAACATGATCATGTTCCTCAGCCCCCGCAAAGCGGCGATTGCCACCAAGGTCAGTGCGCCTAAGCCC
Source organism: Prochlorococcaceae cyanobacterium (assembly GCA_044347355.1). Classification (GTDB taxonomy): domain Bacteria; phylum Cyanobacteriota; class Cyanobacteriia; order PCC-6307; family Cyanobiaceae; genus NIES-981. The sequence continues at coordinate 3,446 of JBIKUY010000207.1, forward strand.
GGACGCAGCAAAGCCGAAGCCCCTGCCGTAACCACAACCCAGGCCCAGGCCAACCCTGCCGAATCCTGAGCGGGATCACTCAGAGCACCGTGGCAAACAGGCCCAGCATCGCTGCCCAGCCTTGCTGGGCCGCCTCGGACCTGAAATCAGCGCGGGCCTCGCACATAAAGCCATGGCCCGCTCCAGGTAACACCAGTTGGCGAAACTGCCGGCCAGGGTGCAAGTTGTTCGCGGCCTCCAGCGCGGCCTCGATGGCCGCCAATTCGACTTCGGGCATGAGCGGATCAGCCGTTCCTGCAAGGCAAAGCAGATGGCCGTGGACCTGGGGCAGCAGTTCCAGGGTGGGATCACCGCCGCCGGGGCGGAACGTTGAGACCCGCGCACCATAAAAATCGCAGGTGGCGCCTACCTGGGGAAGGGTGGCCGCCAACATGGCCAGGTGGCCACCGAAACAGAACCCAACGCATCCCACGGCCCGCCCCTCTAGGCCGGGCTGCTGATGCAGCCAAGCGATCGCGCAGCCCAAATCGGCCAGCACCTGCTCGGCCGTGACGGCATCGCGGTGGCGGCGCCCCTCCAGCAGCCCCGCCTCGTCGTAACCCAGCTCGAGATCAGGGGCGGTGCGGGCGAACATCGGCACGGCCAGGGCGGCAAAACCCGCCGCGGCAAGCCGATCGGCCACACTGCGCACCCAGGCATTGAGGCCGAAGACCTCCGGCAACACCAGCACCGCCGCCCGGGGAGGCTGCGCTGCTGGCAGAGACCACCAGCAGCGCAGTGGCAGGGCGGCCGGTCCGGCCAGCAGCTGCCAGCCGGCGTGCACCGCCGCTGAAGAAATCCCGTCCACCACCGCTCCGGAGCCGCAGAACCCATTGTGATTCGTTGCCAACCGGCACACGGTCTTATGCCAACAGGGGGATTGTCCCCACCGCTGATGCTCCGTATGGTGGCCAGGCGACCATCTGGCCCACTCCGGCGTGCGATTTCATATCCAACAGGAAAGCGACATCCCGGCCTCGACCCAGCTCTACAACCAGATCTGTTTC
>JBIKUY010000208.1:0-4480 GCA_044347355.1 Prochlorococcaceae cyanobacterium
GGTGAATGGCCGCTTCGCGATGGTGGGCTTCGTGGCGGTGCTGCTGGTGGAGGCGATCAGCGGCGACACCTTTCTGCGCTGGGCCGGCCTGATGCCCTGAGGTCAGGGCAGGCTGAGCAGGTCCACCTGCCACAGGCCGTTGCGGCTCACCTCCACGGCCAGCTGGCGGCCATCGGCCCGCAGCTGCACGCGCCGCGGCACACCGGCCGGCTCGATGGGAAGCGGTTGCAGCTGGCCCTGGGATCGCCGGTAGAGCAGAAGCTCGGTGCGGCCGCCCAACTGGCGCACCAGCGCCAGGCGCTCGCCCCGGGCATCCACACTCACGCTTAGGGGTTGGGCATCGATTCGGTTCAGCCCTGGTAGGGGGCGCAGCAATGCCTGCTCCAGATCCAGCAGCTGCACCTGCTCGCGGCCGCCGCGACCGCTGATCAGGGCCAGCCAGCGGCCCGCCAACGCTGGCTCCCGACTGCTGCCGTTCTGTTCCAGCCGTCGGTTGATCGGCAGCAGGGGCCGGGGTTGGGGCGGCATGCAGCCCGCCAGACCCAGGGGCAGAAGCAACAGCAGGGCAAGGGGCGCAAGGGTGTTCATCAGCCTGTGCTCATGGGGGGGCGGGTCCGCCGCCGAGCACGTTGCTGCCGCCAGGCAGATCTGGCTCCAGAACCCCGTCGAGGCTGAACACCTGCACCTGGCGCTGGCCATCGCGCAGCACCTCCACCGCCAACCTCATGCCGTCGGGGGCCAGGCTCAGCCGCTGTGGCTGGCCACCACCTGGCAGCGGCAGGCGCCAGAGCCGTCCGCTCAGGCGGTCGTCCACCACCAACAGCCGCTGATTGCCCTGCTGCATCAATCCTGCCAGGTAGCGCCCGTTCCAGCTGAGGGCCGGCGAGCCATGGGGGGTGTGGCCGAGCCAGTGGCGCAACGGCAGCTGGCGGCCGCTGCTCTGCTCCTGCAGGATCATCCGCGGCCTGCCATCTTGCTCGATCAGCGAGGCCAGCAGTCGGCCATCGCCACTGAGGGCGGGCTCGCTGCGGTTGGCTGCCGCAAGGCCGGTGCCGGGGGCTGCCCGTCTTCCCTCAAGGCCGACTGTGCTGCAGCCCCCTAGCCAGGCCAACAGCAGCGCCAAGAGGATCGGGGGGAGGCTGAGAACGGGGCGCAGGTGCCGCTCAGTCGTCGAAACGGGAGGAGTTGTCACGGCCACGGCCGGCGTCGCCATTGCGGCCGGCCGGTGGTCGGACGGGGGTGAAATCGGCGTCACTCACGCTGATGTTGCGGGCCTGGGCGGCGTCTCGGCTGGAGCTGATAGGTGATCCCTGGGGTATCCCTGGGCGGGCGTCAGGATCAGGTCCTGCACCTGAAGGCGAAGGAGGACTGGCTTTTGCTGGGGACGCGCTGCTAGCGCCACCAAGGGGGCGACGGCTGGAGCGGGGCACGGCTTCGGTGCTGGCGATGGGTCGACTGCCACGGCGGGGTTCGGGTTGGCCATCACGGCGGCGGGCGCCAAATTCAGGCGAGTTCCGGCCCTCTCCCGCGGAATAGCGGCGCGGGGAAGGGGCTGGACCGTTGTCGGAAGGGGTATCCCAGCCCTCGCCACGACGGCTCGCTGCCCGCTCGGGGATTGCCGCCCGGCTGCTGCGGCTGGGGCGGTAGAAGGCATCCGCCTCGTCCTCGTCTTCCTCACGGGAAGGAATCCGCCGGCGACCTGGTTGGGGCTCGTCGAAGCGCTCTCGCTCGGGCTCATCCCAGCTACGGCCGCCCATGCGCGGCCGGGAGGGCCCTGGCGGGGGCGGCAGGGGTTCGTCGTCGTCGAAGTAGGAAGAGCGCCGGGCCTGTTCGGTGGTCACGCCGCGCAGCCGAACGCTCTCATAAGCGAAGAACACCGTGGTGCCGGCGAGCAAGAATTGGCCGAACTGCAGGATCGGATCGAGGCGCCAGCCCTGGAAAAACAGGATGCCGCCGCACAGCAACCCCACGGCAGCGAAGAACACGTCGTAGTCGCGGGCCAGTGCAGGCTTGAAGCTGCGCATGAAATAGAGCAGCGCGCCTCCAACAGCCAGCACGATGCCCACAATGCTGGCCCAGTTGAGGCTGGCATTAACCACGACCCATCACCCCCAGTGCGTGAGCCCACTGTAGGGGCGCCGCCGCTCAGAGCTTGCGATCGAGGCGGTCGTTCTGGCTGATCAGGACCAGGGCCACGGCGATCGGAATCACCACGATCACCGCGCCCCAGACGAGGCTGCTGAGAAAGTTGGCGAGGGAAGGGGTCATGGCGCAGCCGCTTTACGGCGTCACGGATGTTGGCGAATCTTAGGCAGACACGCCGGCTGCCTACGCTGGATCCCACCACTGCTTAGAGCTTTGTGACGGCGCTGCCCGCCTCGCCGCTGGCCTGGACCCATCTGTTGCTTGGCCTGGGCCTGGCGGCCTGGACCCTGTTGTTTCTGTTCCGCATCGTGCTCACTTGGTACCCCCAGGTGGACCTGAGTCAGGGTGTGATGCGCCTGGTGGGAGCACCCACCGAACCGCTTCTGGCTCCCACGAGGCGGCTCATTCAGCCGATCGGCGGCGTGGATGTCACCCCGGTGGTGTGGGTGGGGCTGATCAGCCTGATTCGGGAGCTATTGGTGGGTCAGCAGGGGCTGGTGACCCAGTTGATGCACCGCCCTTCCCTGATCGGCTAGTTGCGGGGCAGCATTTCCTGCTCCACAAACTTGGTGTGAACCTCGCCGGCCTGGAACTCCGGGCGTTCGAGCAGCTGCAGGTGGAATTCGATCGTTGTGGGGATGCCGGTCACCGCGCACTCGGATAGGGCCCGGTGCAGGCGTTTGAGCGCATGCTCGCGGTCAACTCCCCAAACGATCACCTTGCCGATCAGGGAGTCGTAGAAGGGCGGGATCTCGTAGCCCGTGTACACGTGGCTGTCGACCCGCACGCCCGGGCCTCCGGGGGGTAGCCAGCCGGTGATTTTGCCGGGGGCGGGTCGGAAGTTCTGGCGGGGGTCTTCGGCGTTGATGCGCACCTCGATGGCGTGGCCACAGAGCTTGATCTGATTCTGGGTCACGGAGATCGGCTCGCCGCCGGCGATGCGCAGCTGTTCGGCGATCAGGTCCACCCCCGTCACCATCTCGGTGACCGGGTGCTCCACTTGGATGCGGGTGTTCATCTCCATGAAGTAGAAGGCGCCGCTGCGGTCCACCAGGAATTCCACGGTGCCGGCGCCCTCGTAGCCGATGGTGCGGGCGGCGGCCACGGCGGCCTCGCCCATCTGGCGGCGCAGGTCAGCGTTGATGGCCACGCTGGGGGCCTCTTCCAGCAGCTTCTGGTGACGGCGCTGGATCGAGCAGTCGCGCTCGCCCAGGTGCACCACGTTGCCGTGGCGATCGGCCAGCACCTGCACTTCCACGTGCCGGGGCCGGTCGATGAATTTCTCCATGTAGAGGCCCGGGTTGCCGAAGGCGGCCTCGGCTTCGCCCTGGGCGGCCTTGAACAGGCCCTCAAGCTGGTCTGGCCCGGGCACCAGGCGCATGCCCCGGCCGCCGCCGCCGGCGGTGGCCTTGATCATGACCGGATAGCCCATGGACTCAGCCAGGGCCTGGGCCTCGGCCACGCTCGCCAGCAGCCCCTCGCTACCGGGGATGGTGGGCACGCCCACGGCCTGCATGGTGGCCTTGGCGGTCGACTTATCGCCCATCGAGCGGATCGCCTCCGGCGAGGGGCCCACGAAGGTGATGCCGTGGTCGGCGCAAATTTCGGCGAAACGGTCGTTCTCGGCCAGGAAGCCGTAGCCGGGGTGGATGGCGTCGGCGCCGCGGGAGGTGGCGGCCGCCAGGATATTGGGGATGTTCAGGTAGCTCTTGGAGCTGGGCGCCTCGCCCACGCACACGGCCTCATCGGCCAGTTGCACGTGCAGGGCGTTGCGGTCCACAGTGCTGTACACGGCCACCGTGGGAATGCCGAGCTCGCGGCAGCTGCGCAGAATTCTCAGCGCGATTTCGCCACGGTTGGCGATCAGCAACTTGCCGATGGGCATCCGCGGCGTCTCGGTTGGCGTTAGGCCATCGCGGACTGTATCAGCGCTCACAGAGGCCCCGGAGGCAGCCATGGCGGCTACGAGGGGGAGGCCAGGGCTATGGGTATATTGCGAGGCGGCAACGCCCCCCGGCGTGCCAACCCACCCGGTGAGCTCCGGTTCACTGCGTCATCATGCGGATGTGGTGGAATTGGTAGACACGCACGTTTGAGGGGCGTGTGGCTTCGGCCTTGCGAGTTCAAGTCTCGCCATCCGCATTTCACTCTTTTTCCTCTCCCTGACCTCGCGTCACCCAGCTCCAGCAGGGTCTTTGGGCGAGCCAGGATCCGCAGCCGAGCCCTGCCCCATGGCTGAGCCAACTGCCCTGGCCCAGCCAACTGCCCTGGCTGAGCCTTACGCAGTTGTGCTGGTGAGCAATGGGCCCGGTGAGCTCACCACCTGGGTACGTCC
>JBIKUY010000363.1:0-2771 GCA_044347355.1 Prochlorococcaceae cyanobacterium
CATTTGTGGGCAGGGACCCACAAATGGACCGAAAAGCTTGCCTCCGCGCGGTGGTGGGCCCCCAAATGGATTGAGTACGGCTGTGCTGTCGTTGACCCAGTTGCTCATTCCCAGGGAGCGCCATCCGGGCGAAACCCGCGTGGCGGCCAGTCCTGAAACCGTGCAGCGGTTCTGTGCCCGTGGCCTGCTGGTGCAGGTGGAGGCTGATGCCGGCGCCGCGGCCGGGTTCAGCGATCAGGCCTACACCGAGGCCGGGGCCACCATCCTTTTCCCAGGCCATGGGGCCTGGGCCGAGGCGGATGTGGTGCTGTGTGTGCACCCACCTGAGCAGGAGCAACTTCAGCAACTCCAGCCTGGCGCGCTGCTGATCGGCCTGTTGGCGCCCTACGGAGCACACCCCCTGGCTGAGCAGCTCAATAGCCGTCAGCTGTCGGCCCTGGCCCTTGAGCTCTTGCCCCGCATCAGCCGGGCCCAGACGATGGATGTGCTCTCCTCCCAGGCCAACATCGCCGGCTACAAGGCGGTGCTGCTGGCCGCGACGGCCCTCAACCGTTATGTGCCGATGTTGATGACCGCCGCTGGCACGATTCAGCCGGCCCGGGCCCTGATCCTGGGGGCTGGGGTTGCCGGTCTGCAGGCGGTGGCTACGGCCAGACGCTTGGGGGCAGTGGTCACGGTGAGTGATGTGCGCCCGGCAGCCCGTGAGCAGGTTGAATCCCTGGGCGGCCGCTTCCTCGCTCCCCCCGAGCAGGTGCCCCCCCCAGCGGAGCAGGGAGGCTATGCCCAGGCCGCCAGCGAAGCTTTCCTGGAGGCCCAGCGCCAGCAACTTTGCGAACAGCTGGCCCTGGCCGACATGGTGATCTGCACCGCCCAGGTGCCTGGCCGACCCGCCCCACGGCTGATCAGCGAGGCGATGCTCGACCACCTGCGCCCGGGTTCGGTGGTGGTGGATCTGGCGGTGGCCCAGGGCGGCAACTGCGCCGCCACGGTGGCCGGACAGACGGTGGAGCGCCAGGGGGTCACCCTGATTGGCGCCGATGCCCTTCCCTGCGGCGTGGCCCACCACGCCAGTTCCCTGTATGCCCGCAATCTGGCGGCCCTGCTGGAGCACTTACTGGATACCCCGCCGGCCACGGCTGGTGCGATTGCCCTGAATCTGGAAGACCCGATCGTGGCCGGCTGCCTGTTCACCCACGCCGGCGACTGCCTGCGCCACGACGTGCTTGGTGAGCCCGCAGACCGCGTGCTGGAGGTGGCGGCGTGAGCGAACTGAATCAAGCCCTCTGGGTGCTGCTGTTGGGCAGCCTGCTGGGGCTGGAACTGATCGGCAAGGTGCCCCCCACCCTGCACACGCCGCTGATGAGCGGCGCCAACGCCATCAGTGGCATCACCGTGCTCGCATCCCTCACCCTGATCCTCCAAGCCGACGGCAAAACACCCTTGCTGCTGCTCGGATCAGCCTCGCTGGCCTTCGCTCTCTTCAACGTGGTGGGCGGCTTCCTGGTCACCGACCGGATGCTGGCGATGTTCTCGCGCAAGCCCGCCTCACCCAAGTCCGCCGCCCGGAATGAATCCTGATGACCGTTGACGTAGCCCTCGGCTGGGCGATCGACCTGCTGGCGGTGCTCCTGCTTGCACTGGGGCTCAAGGGCCTCTCCAAAGTCCGCTCTGCCCGCTCCGCCAATGGGCTGGCGGCCCTGGCCATGGGCCTGGCGGTGCTGGGCCTGCTGATCCAGTCGCCGCTCACACCCCAGGCCTGGCTGTGGATCGCCCTTGGCACCGCCGTGGGCGGCCTGGCCGGCCTGCTCACCGCCCAGCGGGTGCCGATGACGGCAATGCCGGAGACGGTTGCCCTGTTTAACGGTTGCGGAGGCATGGCGTCCCTGCTCGTGGCCCTGGGGGTGGCTGTGTACCAGGAGCCCGGCGGCCCGGTGGAACTGGTCTCGATCGTGGTGTCGGTTTTCGTGGGCGCCATCACCTTCAGCGGTTCTGTGGTGGCGATGGGCAAGCTGCAGGGATGGATCGGCACACCGGGCTGGACCCAGGGCCAGGTGCGCCATGGCCTCAACATCTCCCTGGCGGTGGCGGCTCTGGTGGCGGCGATTGCCCTGCCTGCTAATCCCGCCGGCGAGGCCCTGTGGATCTTGGTGGGCGCCTCAACCCTGCTGGGTATCGGCGTGACCCTCTCGATCGGAGGTGCCGACATGCCCGTGGTGATCTCCCTGCTGAACAGCTATTCCGGGGTGGCGGCTGCGGCGGCGGGCTTCGTGGTGGGCAGCCCGCTGCTGATCGTGGCGGGGGCCATGGTGGGCGCCGCTGGCCTGATCCTCACCCAGGTGATGTGCACGGCCATGAACCGCTCGCTGGTGAACGTGCTGTTTGGCGGGGCCCTGGGTGGCTCTCCTGCGGGGCATGTGGGCGGCGGTGGCGACGAAGCGGGCTACACCCGCATCACCAGTTGCAGTTCTGAAGAATGTGCCCTGGCCCTCGAGGGGGCTGAGAGGGTGGTATTCGTGCCTGGCTACGGCCTGGCCGTGGCCCAGGCCCAGCACGCCCTGCGCGAGCTGGCCAAGCTGCTGGAGACCAGAGGAGTCGAGGTGAGCTACGCCATCCACCCGGTGGCCGGTCGCATGCCCGGCCACATGAACGTGCTGCTGGCGGAGGCCGATGTGCCTTACGAACAGTTGGCTGAAATGGATGCGATCAACCCCGAGTTTCCCCGCACCGACGTGGTGATCGTGCTGGGGGCCAACGATGTGGTGAACCCGGAC
>JBIKUY010000211.1:0-4419 GCA_044347355.1 Prochlorococcaceae cyanobacterium
CGTTGCTTCGGGATGGACGGAACGCTCCGTTAGCCCCTACTTCCGCCACGTGGGCTGCTGCCCGGTGGTCAACGTCAACAAACCGTAGCGGTTGCTACCAAAAAATGGTCGCTCTCGGCGCTGGATCACTGAAAGTGGGGGCTTGATAGGGCAGATCAGCTGCTCAGGCGCGGGCCTGATCGCAGCACCGCTGGCTGGCTACCCCTTCCCCTAGGCCCGGCACCATCGGCCGCTGCTCGCGGATCGCCTCACTCCACCAGCCGATCAGGCGCTCCACCGGGGCAATGCGGCCGTCCTCCCAGGTGCGTGGGAAGGCCCAGCGCGGATTGGGTTCGAGCCGGCGCAGGGGCTCGCCATGGCGTGACAGCCACAGGTTGAAGCCGTGCACGTAGTCGGCCTGGTTGTCTGACCCCAACACCGCCGTGCCCTCCCTGCCGTAGAGCTCCAGCCAGCAGCCGCGCCCGCGGCGGGTCACTGAGGCCAGATTCACCTGGGCCGGCACCGGTTGGCCGTTGGCGGCCTCCAGCTCCAGCTGGATCAGGGCGATGTCCTCGGCGGTCACGGCCCCCATGCCCGCGCCCCCCGGGAGGGGGCGCTCGCGGATGGCCGTGCTCAGTTGGGCGTTGAGCTTGCGGGTCGGTCCCACCAGCCAGTGCAGGAGGTCGAAGGCATGGGTGCCGAGGGCCCCCAGCACTCCTCCGCCCGCGGCGGCCTCGGAGTACCAGCTCCAGGGACGGGAGGAGTCGGCCCGGCTGCCCATCAGCCAGTCGAGCTTCACCAGCACAAGTTCGCCGAGCTGGCCGTCTGCCAGGAGCTGTTGCAGCTGCTGGAACAGCGGCACCGCCCGGTACTCGAAGTCCACCGCTACACACAGCCGCCGTTGCAGGGCCAGCCGCTGCAGCTGCTCGGCTTCACCGGCATCCAGGCAGACCGGCTTCTCCAGCAACAGGTGCTTGCCGGCCTGCAAGGCCCGTTGGGCCAGCGCGAAGCGCGCAGCCGGCGGGGTGGCGATCACCACGGCCTCAACCCGGGGATCGCTCAGCAGCGTGTCGTAATCGCAGCTGCCGGGCAGGCCGCTCTGCTGACTGGCCTGCGCAAGGCGCTCCTGGCGGGGATGCCAGAGGGCCACTGGCTCGGCAGTGGCACAGGCTCGCAGGGCGGGCAGATGCACGGCCTCGCCGAAGCCGAGGCCGGCAATGGCCACGCCCACCGGACGGCTGATGGTCATGGAGCAGGGGGCAGGTTTCAGCCAGCCTGCAACATGCCCGCCCCCGCTTCACAGCTCTCTCGGATCACGGCCATCACCAGCTCGTCGTCGCTGGCGGCCGCCCAACTGGCACCAAACCGGGGGATACCGTTCACGGAGATGTCGCGGTAGAGACGCTGGCCGCAGTCGACTTCCATCACATAAAGATCGCCCAGCCGGGGCCTGTTGCTGTCCTCGTCGGTTTCGCTGGCGGGTTGGAAGCGGCTGAGCACGCTCAGGTTGCCGTCCCGGCTCCGGCGCAGGCTGCCCTGATCCCACCACTGGCGCCCCTCCGCTGTGGCCGGCACCTCGTGCCAGTCCACCGGTCCAGCAGCGGAAGGCTGGGCCGGAGCCAGCCATAGGAACACACCCAGAGCGATGCTGAGTAGGGATGTGGCAATCCGGGCGCTCATCCGGGAAGGGCTGCTCATGCCGGCACGGTCTGGCGGCAGCCGTGCAACTGCAACACCGTGGCCAGGGTGGCTTTGAACTCGGTGCGATCCACAATCGCGTCCACGAAGCCATGATCCCGCAGGTATTCGGCGGTTTGGAAACCGTCGGGCAGTTTCTCGCGCAGGGTCTGCTCGATCACCCGCCGGCCGGCGAAGCCGATCAGGGCCTTGGGTTCGGCCAGGATCAGGTCGCCGAGCATGGCGAAACTGGCGGTGACCCCGCCGGTGGTGGGATGGGTGAGTAGGGGGATGTAGAGCAGTTCGGCCTCGCGGTGGAGCTGCAGGGCGCCGGAGATCTTGGCCATCTGCATCAGGCTGAGCATCCCCTCCTGCATGCGGGCTCCGCCCGAGGCACACACGATCAGCAGGGGCAGTCGGCGGGCTGTGGCGGTCTCGATCAGGCGGGTGAGCTTCTCGCCCACCACCGAGCCCATCGAGCCGCCCATGAACCGAAAGTCCATTACCCCCAGGGCGAGGGGGAGGCCGCTGCTGCGGCAGAGGCCTGTGACCACTGCGTCGCGCAGGCCTGTGCTGCTTTGGCTGTCGCGGATGCGGTCGGCGTAGCTGCGGCGGTCCTTGAAGGCCAGGGGGTCGGTGGGGCTGAGGTCCTCGTCGAGGGGCTCAAAGGTTTCCGGATCCGCGATCAGCCGAATGCGTTCGTCGCTATTGATGCGGTGGTGGTAGCCGCAGCCTTTGCATACGCTGGCATTGGCCACCAGATCCTTGCGGTACACCACCAGGCCGCACTCGGGGCATTTGCTCCACAGGCCATCCCCTTCCTCGGGCTCCTGGGGGTTGCGCACGGTGGGGGCGGTCTTGCGACGGTCGGCGAACCAGTCGAACAGCGACATGGGCAGGAACCCGGCAGGTGGCGCGGTTCCATTAAAGGCTGCCAGCCGGAAGCTCCTGACCAGAAGCGGCTCAGGCCAGCCCCGGCACCAGGCGCTCCAGCCAGAACCCGTTGCCCAGCAGCCACACGGCGGCGCCGCCGGCGGTGAGGAACGGGCCGAAGGGGAAGGGCTGGTGGCGTCCCAGGCGGCCGGTGATCCGGCCCAGCAGTCCCACCAGTGCCCCGGCGAACACGGCCAGCATCACGGTGAGCCCCAGGCCGGTGAGTCCCAGCCAGGCCCCCAGCAGGGCTGCCAGCTTGGCGTCGCCCAGCCCTAGGGCGGGCCGACCGAGCAGCCGCTCCGCCAGGGCACTCACCGCCTCAAAGCCCAGCAGGCCGGCGGCGGCCGCCAGCAGGTGATGCAGCAGCAGCAGCCGGCCCGGATCGAGGCCCTGGCCCAGACCGATCAGGGCGGTGCAGGCCAGCCCCAGCAGCAGCCCCCAGCGGCAGAGGGGCTCGGGCAGCCAGAGCTGGTCGAGATCGATCAGGGTGAGGGGGATCAGCCAGCTGAGCAGCAGCCAGCCCGCCAGCAGCAGCAGCAGGGGCTGGGGATCGCTGCCCATGGCCGTGGGCCTGGCCAGGCTGTTGGCCACCCACAGGCCGGCGCAGAGCAGTTCCACCAGGGGATAGCGCACGGCGATCGACCCGTGGCAGTGGCGGCAGCGGCCCGCCTGCAGCAGCCAGCTCAGCACTGGCAGATTTTCAAACCAGCGCAGGCTGCTGCCGCAGCGGGGGCAGTGGCTGCCGGGAAACACCAGCGATTCTTGGCGTGGTAGACGCCATACCACCACGTTGAGGAAGCTACCGACGCAGGCTCCAAACAGGGCGGCCAGCAGGGCCAGGCTGGGAGTGGTGCTGGTGATTGAACTGGCAAGCATGGATCCAGAACCGGGTGGGAACCTCAGCGGTTGCGGGGCATGCGCAGCCTGGTGCCGGCCTTGGTGGTCTGCCGACCGCGCAGCAGATCGATCGGCACGAACTGCTCATCGGGCAACAGGATCGGTTGCTCGAACACCACCCGACCCCGCTCCCCCTGGAGCACGACGCCGATTGGATCCATGCCGGCTGGACAGCGCTCCATGTAGTGGAACAGTGCCTGGCGCGCCAGCTGAAACACCTGTTGACTGTTGATCCTGTCGAGCCGAAGGGTTGCGGGGGCTGCATCGAGAGCCCCCTGGATCAGGAAGGAGGGTAAGGCGCCCGTCGTGGCCACCCTCTGCTGGGGGTGGGGTTGGCGAATGGAGCCGGTGGAATCGCCGGTGGTGGACGGGACGTGGGTGATGGCCTCACCAACTCCAATTGCTGCTCAGATTAGGCCTTAGCAAAGGAGTTGGTGAAGCCTGAGTGAATCAACCCAGCTTGTTCTTCTCCTCGATCATGCGGTGAATGATTGGGGTGAGGATCAGCTCCATGGCGAAGCCCATCTTGCCGCCGTTCACCACGATCGAGGTGGGGCTGGACATGAAGGAGTCGTGGATCATGTCGAGCAGGTAGGGGAAGTCGATCCCCCATTTCTCGCGGGCTCCCTTGCGGAAGTGGATGATCACAAAGCTCTCATCCGGAGTTGGGATGTTCCGGATCATGAACGGGTTCGAGGTGTCCACGGTGGGCACACGCTGGAAGTTGATGTCGGTCTGGCTGAACTGAGGACAAATGTGGTTGATGTAATCCGGCATGCGCCGCAGGATCGTGTCCACGGTTGCCTCGGCTGAGTAGCCGCGCTCGGCGTTGTCGCGAGCAATCTTCTGGATCCATTCCAGGTTGGTGATCGGAACCACGCCGATCAGCAGATCCACCAGGCCCGCCACGTTGTAGGTGTCACCCTTCACGCC
>JBIKUY010000212.1:0-4404 GCA_044347355.1 Prochlorococcaceae cyanobacterium
CCCGCGGAGCGACGCGACGCTATCGAGTTGATCGCCCTGCTGCAGCGCACCTGGGGCCACATCCAGGAAGTGATCCTGCAGCCGTTCCGCCCGGATGGCGCGGCCCCGCTCCCCTTGAGCCGCTCCGACCTGCATGGGCTGCTGGACACCATTGCCGAGGCCCGCGCGATCCTGCCGCCGGAGGTGCACCTGCAGTTGCCTGCCAATCTCTGGCCACTCGAGCGCTTGCCCGAAGCCCTTGAGGCGGGTATCGACGACCTTGGCGGCATCGACACCGAAGACGTGATCAACCCTGCCTATGGCCAGCCCCAACCTCAGCGGTTGCAGGAGCGGCTGGCCGATGCCGGCTGGCAGCTGCGGCCGCGCCTGTGCGTTCATCAGCACTGGATTCACCGCCTGCCTCGCCACCTGGCGCTTCGGGCGGCGCGGTTGGCCCAGCAGCTCTCAGATGGTTGTTAGCGTCCGCTTTTGCGGGCGGCCAAGGCCATGGCGGTGGACCACCGGGTGCTGCTGGTGCGGTTGCCCTGCAACCCGATCTTCCCGATCGGCCCGATCTACCTGGCCGATCACCTCCACAAACAGTTCCCCGCCCTCCAACAGCGCATTCTTGATCTGGCCGCCGTGCCGGTGCTCGATGTGGAGAGGGTGCTGGCCCAGGTGGTGGACGCTTTCCGGCCCACGCTTCTGGTGTTTTCCTGGCGCGACATTCAGATCTATGCGCCGGTGGATGGCCGCAGTGGCAATCCCCTGCAGAACTCCTTCGAGGTGTTCTATTCTCGCAATCCGCTCAAACGCCTGAGGGGCGCCTTCGGCGGTTTGGGATTGATGGCCTCGTTCTATGGCGAGCTGTGGCGCAATCTGCGCCTGGTGAAGCAGGGCGTGAAGCGGGCCCGGCGCCACCATCCCGAGGCCCGGGCCGTGATCGGTGGCGGGGCGGTGAGCGTGTTCTATGAGCAGCTGGGTCGCCGCTTGCCCGCCGGCACGGTGGTATCGGTGGGCGAGGGGGAGCCGCTGCTGGACAAGCTGATTCGGGGAGAGTCGCTGGCCGCTGAGCGGTGCTATGTGGCCGGCGAGAAGCCCCGGCCCGGCCTGATCCATGAGCAGCCGGCGGGCATGGAAAAAACCGCCTGCAACTACAACTACATTGCCCAGATCTGGCCCCAGCTCGACTGGTATCTAGAGGCCGGCGACTTCTACGTGGGCGTGCAGACCAAGCGCGGCTGTCCCCACAACTGCTGCTACTGCGTGTACACCGTGGTGGAGGGGAAGGCGGTGCGGGTGAATCCGGTGGAGGAGGTGATCGCCGAAATGCGCCAGCTCTACGCCCGGGGGGTGCGTGGATTCTGGTTCACCGATGCCCAGTTCATTCCAGCCCGTCGTTACATCGAGGATGCCAAGACGCTGCTTCGGGCGATTCAGGCCGAGGGCTGGAACGACATCCGCTGGGCCGCCTACATCCGCGCTGACAACCTGGACCCCGAGCTGGCCGAGCTGATGGTGGCCACCGGTATGGAGTATTTCGAGATCGGCATCACCTCCGGTTCTCAGGAGCTCGTGCGCAAGATGCGCATGGGCTACAACCTGCGCACCGTGCTGGAGAGCTGCCGGATGTTGGCCCGTGCCGGTTTCCGAGAGCACGTTTCCGTGAACTACTCGTTCAACGTGATCGACGAGCGGCCCGACACCATCCGCCAGACCGTGGCTTATCACCGCGAGCTGGAGCGGATCTTCGGGGCCGACAAGGTGGAGCCGGCCATCTTCTTCATCGGCCTGCAGCCCCACACCCACCTGGAGCAGTACGGCTTCGACCAGGGCCTGCTTCAACCGGGCTATAACCCGATGAGCATGATGCCCTGGCATGCCCGCAAGATGCTCTGGAATCCTGAGCCGATGGGCAGCACCTTTGGCCGCATCTGCCTGGAGGCCTTCGATACCAACCCGGGCGACTTCGGGCGCACGGTGATGGACCTGCTGGAGCGGGACTACGGCGTTGCTCCGCTCAGCCAGGCGCTGCATGCTCCGGTGGAGGGCAAGAAGGCTCTGGCCACGGCCCGGGGCTGAGTTAACCACTGCCTGGCGCTTGGCAAGGCAGGTAGGGGTGACATATCAATAACCTTCCCTGAGCCTGGATCACAAAGCTCTATTGCATGCCGAGCTACGACTGGGTCGAGCAACATGCTGAGGAGGATTGTGGGGCCGCCTGTCTGGTGACGGTGGCCCGCCACCATGGCCGGCGACTAGCCCTCTCCCGCGTCCGCGAACTGGTGGGCACGGGAGCCAGGGGCACCACCCTGCTTGGCCTGAGGCGGGGAGCAGATGCCCTTGGGTTCCATGTTCGAGCTGTGCGGGCCGATCCGGCACTGCTGGAGCGGCTCGAAGCCCTTCCCCTGCCAGCCATCTGCCACTGGAAAGGCAATCACTGGGTAGTGCTCTACGGCCGCCGGGGCGCCCGGGTGGTGATCGCCGATCCTGCCGTGGGCATCCGCAAGCTGGCCTTGGCGGAGTTTCGCGAGGGCTGGGGGAATGGCGTGATGTTGCTGCTGGAGCCGGATCTCAACCGACTGCTTCTGCAGCCGGAGGAGAAGCGTGGGCCGTTTCTGCGCTTTCTGCGCCTGACCTGGCCCTATCGCACGCTGTTGCTGCAGGCCCTGAGCATCAACATTGTGATCGGTCTGTTGGCATTGGCGATGCCCTTGCTGATGCAGTTGCTCACCGATGATGTGCTGGTGCGCCGGGATAGCCAGCTGCTCACCAGCCTGGGGTTGGCGATGCTGTTTCTGTTTGTTTTTCGCAGTGCCATCAGCCTGATTCAGGGGCACATGGTGGGGCATTTTGCCCAGCGGCTTCAGTTGGGAATGGTGCTCGAGTACGGCCATCAGCTTCTGCGCATGCCGATGACCTACTTCGACAGCCACCGCAGTGGTGAAGTTGTGAGTCGTATTGGCGATATTAGCCGGATCAATGCGTTGATCAGCCAGCTTGTGCTGGGCCTGCCGAGCCAGCTGTTCATTGCCTCCATCTCTCTTGTTGTGATGGTGATGTACAGCTTTCCTCTGGCTATTGTCTCCCTGTTGGCCTTTGCCCTTCTGGTTGCTTCCGGTTTGGCATTCTTGCCAGCTCAGTATGAGAAGAACCGGCGGCTGATCGTTGAATCTGCTGAGAACCAAGGGTTTCTGGTGGAGATTTTCCGTGGTGCGCAGGTTCTCAAAACCACCGAGGCTTTGCCTCAGGTCTGGGACGAATACCAGCGTAATTTTGGCAGTGTGGCTCACCTTCGCTGGAACACGTTGCAACTGGCTCTGTTCAGTGGAACCACAACAGGTCTATTGTCACGGCTCACCACATTGGGGCTGCTCTGGTACGGGAGCAGCTTTGTGATTTCTGGTCAGCTCTCCATTGGCCAGCTTCTGGCCTTCAGCGGCATGAGTGGCAACGTGCTGAGCTTTCTGGAGTCACTTGTGGACTTTGCCGACGATTACCTCAGCACAAAGGTTGTGATCCGGCGGTTGTCCGAGGTGCTGGAGGGAAGCCTGGAGGACCCGAAGGCCATGGACAAGCCCTGGGTGGCCCTTTCCCCATCCTGTGAGATTTGTTGCCGCAATCTCAGCTTTCACCATGCTGGCAGGCTGGATCTCCTCCAGCAGTTCAATCTCACCTTCCCCGCGGGCTGCTGCACGGCCTTGATCGGCGAATCCGGCTGTGGCAAAAGCACCCTGGTGAAATTATTAGCGGGCCTCTATGCGCCTCAGAGTGGCACGATCCACTATGGCCCCTATGGCCTTCAGGACATCTCCCTGGAGTGCCTGCGACGGCAGGTGATCCTTGTGCCCCAGGAGGCTCAGTTCTTCAATCGAACCATCTTCGATAACTTTCGCTTTGCCTACCCTGATCTTTCATTCGACCAGGTTGTGAGGGCCTGCCAAACCGCTCTCGCCGACGAGTTCATCCGTGATCTGCCGGATGGCTATCAGACCATCCTGGGGGAGTTCGGGGCCAATCTCTCCGGTGGACAGCGCCAGCGCCTGGCCATTGCCCGTGCCCTGGTTTCCCATCCCCCCGTGCTGATTCTGGATGAATCCACGGCCGCCCTCGACCCGGTTCTGGAGAGCCGGTTGATGGACAATCTGCTCGAGGAGCGCCGGGGCTTGACCACGCTGATGATCAGTCATCGCCCCAGCGTGATCCGACGCTGCGACTGGGTGGTCTATCTCGAGCGTGGCGCGGTGGCCTGCCAGGGCAGCCCCCACGACCTGCGCGAGACCTCGTCGCTGGCGGCTTACCTCTTGCCGGCATGACCGAACCTTCCGCGCCCGTCGATGGGGGATTGCCCAGGCCGCGGCCCGTCCTGCCGCCCCAGTTCGCGTCGGGGAGCGATCAGCTGCAACTGCGCTCTGCCTCTGTTCA
>JBIKUY010000213.1:0-4383 GCA_044347355.1 Prochlorococcaceae cyanobacterium
GAAGAAGCTGGTGCCAAAACTGAGATCAAACAGCAGCATCAGGGCACCGCCCGTGAGCACCGGCAACCCCACCAGCTGGATGGTCTGGGCCGCCAGCGCCGTCCAGCAGAAGATCGGCATGCGGAAGAAGGTCATCCCCGGCGCCCGCATCCGCAGGATCGTGGTGCAGAAATTCACCGCCCCCATGATCGAGCTCACCCCCGAGAGGGCCACCGCCAGGATCCAGAGAAACTGGCCGTTGATGAAGTGGCCCAGAGGGTTCTGCAGGCTCACCGGCGGATAGGCCCACCAGCCCGATCCCGACGGCCCGCCCGGGATCAGGAAGCTGGCCATCAGAATCACCCCGAACACTGGCACCAGCCAGAAGGCCACCGCATTCAGGCGGGGGAAGGCCATGTCAGGGGCGCCGATCATCGGTGGAATCAGCAAATTGTTGAAACCATTGAGGATCGGGAACAGAAACAAGAACAGCATCACTGTTCCGTGCATTGTGTAGAGCCCGTTGTACACACTGGGATCCACCAGATCCGCCGGCGGCGTGATCAGCTCGCCGCGCATGATCATCGCCAGCAGCCCCCCCACCAGCAGAAAGAATAAGGAGGTGACGATATACTGGATGCCAATCACCTTGGCATCGGTATTAAAGCTGAAGAATCGCTTCCAATTGTCCGGCGCCCCGGGCACAGGGTGGGGCGCTTTGAGCACCCGCGGGTCGTAGGGGAGGCCGGAGGAGGAAGCCATGGGGCTGGGGGGGAGGTGTGCGGAGTGGCAGGGAATCGAGCCCGGTGTTCAGGCTTCGTGGGGAGCAGCTGGATCGGCACTCACGTTCACCCTGGGGGGCGGCGCCGGCGGCACCACCGCCCAGCCCCGGTCACCCCGTTCCAGGCGGCGGCGGTAGAGGGCATCGGCGGGGTTGGGGGCCTCCTGCAGGGGCTGACGGGCGGCCGTCTGCAGCCAGCTCTGGTAGGCCTGCTCGCTCTCCACAACCACGTCGGTCTGGTTGCTGGCGAAGTAGCCGCCACTGAACTGGGAATCGCGCAGCCGATAGCGACCCTCACGGGTGGGGGTGAGGCGGTAGGTGATCTCGCTGCCGGGGATCAGGTCCTGCTTAAGCCGAAAAGCCGGGATGTAGAAGCCGTGCAACACATCCAGTGAAATCAACCGGAACTCGACCTGGCGGTTCACCGGCAGATGTAGCTCGGTGCTGCGCACGCCACTTGGGTAGCCGAACTCCCACGACCACTGGCGGGCGATCACCTCGATCGGCCCTTCCGGCGGCAGCGCTTCCTCCGCCGGTGCAGTGGCGGCGGGCAGCTGTGCCACCAATTCGGCGCCGTGGTCGTGACCGCCGGTGGTGCGCAATTTGCCGCCCAGGGTGGCCAGGGTGCGGTTCACATCGATCGCGTGCCAAGCGATGGCCATCACCAGCACGAGCGGAATCACGGTCCAGGTGATCTCCAGCCGCAGGTTGCCCTCGATGGGATCGCCGTTCTCCAGGTCGTACTTGGGGGCGCGGTTGAACAGCAGCGTCCAGAGGATCACGCCACAGCAGCCCAGAAAGATGAAGGCGCCGATGCCGCTCTCCAGGGCAAAGAGGTCGTCCACCAGCGGGGCGGCGCTGGAGGCCGGCACCGGCAGCCAGCTGTGGGAGAGCTTGGCCACCGCCACGCTCGCCCAGAGGTCGAGGGCCACGGCCCCGACGATCAGGGCCAGCCCGGCAGCGGGGAAGCGGCGGGGTGAGCTGGCGGTCATGGCAGGGCCTCGCGAAGGTCGGCACCGGCGGCTAACAGCTGGTCGGCGGTGATGTGCACCCCGAATTCAGCCGCCAGCTCGGCCCCGAGGGTGCCATGCAAACCGATCACCCCAAACAGCCCCACCCCCACCAGCAGGTAGCTCCACTGCACCTGACGGCCCAGGTCACGGCGCCAGGAGAAGCGCTGATAACCCCGCCACACGGTCATCGCCACGATCACCAGCAGGATGGCCACCCCACCCACGCCATGCAACAGCATCGTGGCGGCGCTGCCGAGGCCGATGCTGCTGCGCACATCACTGATCGGCTGGGCCAGCAACATCTCATAGAAACCCGCTGCCACCGTGAAGAAGGTCACCACGGAGCAGGCCAACAGGTTGAACCAGCCCACGTCGTGCAACCCGGCGCGGGTGACCGGCAGCTGCAGGAAGCGGAACAGCCGCTTCTCCAGCGGGAATAAAGCCCCGGCCAGATCGAAGGTGATGGCAATCACGAACAGGCCGATCGTGAAGTGCACCAGATTCGGGTGAATCGGCAGGGCATAGGGCAAGCCATTGGGGCCGTAGGAACGGGCCAACTGCTCGATCGGCGATTGCCCCAGCGGTAGAGACAGCAGCAGAGCCACCAGCTGAGCTGGAATCCCGACGGCCATCACACCAGCCCCGCGCGGATCGCTTCCACCACCGGCACGGTGTGGAGGCCATAGGTCCAGATGAGCTGGTTGCCCAAGGTCACCTGCACGGCCACCAGAACCACCAGCAGGCCGCCGGCCCCCAGGAAGGCCACTGGCAGCTGGGTGGGGTCCTTGCTGCGGATCACATAGCGCCAGGCCGTGAGTACCGACAGCACCCCCGCCAGCGACCAGCCGATCGTGCTGTGCAGGTTGAGAATCTCCCTGGCGGCGCCGTAGGGCTCTGCCAAGCCTGCCTCCACCTGGCCGAAGATGATCGCCACGAAGATGGCTGCCGTGGCCACCAGCAGGTTCCAGAAGCTCACTTCATAGAGGCCGGGGCGGCGGGCCAGGCTGCCGATCAGATCAAACAGCACAGCAATCACAGCCATGGCGATCACGAAGTGCACCACGATCGGATGGATGGTGTCCATCCAGGGCAGGTTGTGATCGTTGAGCGGCGGCAGCAGCTCAAACATGAATGGGACCCGACTATCCCCTTCACCTTGAGGAATCCGCTGACGCGGCGGACAGAGCTGTGATCTTTTGCCATGCAGGGCGCTGGAATCAATCAGCAATCGCTGATCAGGCGGTTAACCACCATTCCGGGTCCTTAGGCGCAAAGCACGTAGGTTTGAGGTTTGCCACTGAATCGGTGTCGGTTCCCGCCTCCCCCCAACTGCGCTGGATCACGGCGATTGCCCTGTTCGCGGCGGCCGGCCTGTCGATTGGCCTGCCGTTCGCTTCGGCCACCCTGCTCACGATTGCGGTCGGGGCCGCCGCGGTGATCGCCGGGGTGTCCCAGGTGCTGCGCCTTACCGGCGAGAGCGACATCAAGGGCAAACTCTTTCGCCTGCTCTCCGGCTTGCTCTACCTGGGTGGTGGCATTTGGGTGCTGGCCTTCCCGATTGAAAGTGAAGTGAGCCTCACCCTGTTCGTGGGCGGCCTGCTGGCCTTCGAGGGGGTAATGGAACTGGCCGCCGCCGCCACCAGCAACGCCCCCGCACGGGGTCTGGTTCTGCTGGATGGCATCGTCACGGCGGTGCTGGGCGGCATGCTGATCGCCCAGTGGCCCAGCGACAGCCTCTGGGCGATCGGCTTGCTGTTCGGCATTGGCCTGGCCTTCTCGGCCGTAAACCTGATCACCGCGTCAGCTGGTGAGCCCAGCTGAGCTGCGTCAAAACAAAACCATAATCTCATACGTTTGGTGACAAGCCAGACGCCACCAATGGGCAGACAGCGGAGGGATTCTTAGACAAACCACGGTCTATATGTCACACAACATGCTCCAACTCCGGCGCTTGCTCTGGCTATCCGCCCTGGGTTTATCGATGGTGATTCTGTTGATCGTGGGCACAGGACCAGCTCTGTCGAGCACGCCACTCAATGCCGCCAGGAAGGGCACCTTCACGGCAGTCCAGTCGCCCCCCGCCAGCGCCCAGCAGGTGAAGATTGGCTTCTATCCGATTGCCATTTACGACCTCGATCAATCCAGCAACACCTTCTACGCTGATGCCTATGTGTGGATGCGCTGGAAAGGCGAGATCGACCCCTCAGCCACCATCGAATTCACCAACATGGTGGAGGAGTGGGGGAAGCTACTGGAGCCCATCGCCGAGGAGCCTAAAACACTTCCGGATGGCAGCCAATACCAGCAGTTTCGGGTTGAGGGCCGCTTCGTGCAGCCGTTCAGCCTGGCCGACTATCCCCTCGATCGCCACAACCTGCAGATGACCGTGGAGGACACCAGCCATGGCATCAATGATTTGGCCTATGTAATCGACCAAGAGTCCTCTGGGGTCAGCCAGACGCTCGAGATTCCCGGGTGGAAACTGAAGGGCTGGCAAGCCGAAACGCTTGAGCACGCCTATGGCACGAACTTCGGCGAGATCGAACAACCCTCCAACTATGCCGTAGCCAGCTTCGCGCTTGTGATTGAGCGGCCGGTGAGCTTCTTCTT
>JBIKUY010000008.1:0-16089 GCA_044347355.1 Prochlorococcaceae cyanobacterium
ACTGTCACCCATGCAGCCTCCGGCCAGACCAGCCTGGCGAGCAGCCTCGTGCCAATGGCACTGGAAGCCGCACCTGTACCCCAGCGGTACCAACCACCAGGCGTGCTTCCGCTCCAGTACCAGCCCGGGGCCCATGGGCGTGAGGTTGGCCACTGCGGTCCTCACCCTGCTGGCGCTGCTGCCGACAGCCGTCCATGCCGGTGCCGGGCCGAGTTCGCCGGAGCAGTTGCTGCGGCAGCTCACGATTGCCCTTCTGCGCATTGATCGGACCGCGGTAGAAGCACTCACCCAAGGGGATCCGGCTTGGTTCGCGGCACTCGGCGGGGCCGAACCGGCCCCTGAGCGGGCCGACAGGCTGGAGGACGATCCCGACGAGCTGGCCATCGAACTGCTGCGGCCCTACGAGGTGGAGGGTCGTGCCATTGGGGCGCAGAAGGCCGACGACCTGCCGGTCGGCACCACAGCCCTGTTTGCCGCCACCCTCCGTGGCGGGCAGACGCAGATCTGGCGCCTGGTGCGCGCACCACAGGGCTGGAAGGCAGATCTCCGATGGGCCGCCCGGGCTAGGGCTATGGCCGACCAGGGGGAGGCGCTGGAGCCGCCGGGCTCTCCGGCATGGGTGGCGCGGCAGCTCACGCTGGCGCTGCTGCAGCTGGATCGCGATCGGGCCGTGCAATTGCTCCTGCCGGGAGTCGATGCAGACCTGGTGTTTCTGGGGGCTCCTGATCAGCCGGAATCCACAGGCCATCTGCAAATGCTGGCGTTGGAGATGCCTCTCGTGAGATTGGCTGCGGGGGAGGCCGCACAGTTGGCGGATGGCCTGATTGCACAAGGAAACGCTGATCCTGATCAGCAGCTGCTGGTGGGGCTGTTCGGCAGCAGCGAAATCACCTTCCTGTTGCAGCGCAGCGCTGGACGCTGGCATGTGCTGCCCCAGCCCTGGTTCCCACTGCTGCTGCGCTGAACCCTCAGGCGCCCGTTTCGCCCGTGCGCTGGGGGAACGACAGGTCCAGCACCAGGCAGCCGACGTCGGTGCGGAAGGGGCCATGCACCTCCCCCGGGGGACGGCTGGCGTAATGGCCCGCCTCCAGCCAAAGCGCGAAGGCCCCATCCCAGAGGCGACCGCTCAAGATCAGGATCTCCTCGGGATAGGGGTGCACCGTGGCCCCGAAGGCGGTGGTGTGGGCCCCGGGGTGGAAGCGGGTGAGCCGGGTGAACTCGCCGGTGGCCGAATCACGGCTGAGGATCACCTCCTCCACCTGCCCCTCCAGACCCTCCAGCCAGCGCCAGCGATGCCGCTGGCCGGCCTCGAGCACATTCATGTAGGTGCAGGTGGATTTGCTCACGGCGCCAGGCCCCGGGGTGGAACGGTCTGCGGCTCTTCAACCCGGCCATTGTGGGCTGCTGGCACGGTGAGGGCATCCGGGCAGATCGCCATGGGCAGAGCAACCAGCGACCTGCTGCCAGCCTGAATCCAGCTGGGCTAGACAGAGTGTTGGGTTGCCGATCCGTCGGGGCGCCGGGTTCCGCGGCCCTTCTTCTCAGCCTCTGCCTGGCGTCGCCGCTGCGGGCCGCGCCAGGCGAGCTGGAGTCGCGGATAGAGGCGCTGGCGCAGCAGCTGATGCAGCGCACCGGCGTGCCGGGGGTGGCCATCGCCGTGGTGCAGCGCGACCAGCCGGTGCTGGTGAAGGGATTCGGGGTGCGGCAGATCGGCACACCCGAACCGGTGGATGCCCACACCCTGTTTCCCCTGGCCTCGCTCTCCAAACCGATCACCAGCACCGTGCTGGCGGTGGTGGTGGGCGAGGGCCAGGCCGGCTGGGATGACCCGGTCACCAACCAGCTGCCGGACTTCCGGCTGGGGCCTCCGGCGATCGCGGCCTCGGTGACCCTGCGCGACCTGCTCTCCCACCGCAGCGGCCTGGGCGACCATGCCGGCGACCCCCTGGAGGATCTCGGCTTCGACCGGGCCACGATTCTGGAGCGGCTGTCGCTGCAGCCCCTCGGCAACCGCTTCCGGGCCAGCTACGCCTACACCAACTTCGGCTTCACCGCCGCCGCCGTGGCCGTGGCCCGCCAGCGGGGCCGCAGCTGGGAGGAGCTGGCCGCCGAGCGGCTCTACCGGCCCCTGGGCATGGAGCGCACCAGCTCCCGCCATGCCGACTTCAGCGCAGCTCCCAACCGGGTGCGGCCCCACGTGCGCCGCGGCGATCGCTGGGTGGTGGGGCCGGACCGCAACGCCGACGCCCAGTCGCCGGCGGGCGGGGTGAGCTCCAGCGCCCACGACCTCAGCCGCTGGCTGCGCCTGCAGCTGGACGGCGGTCGCTTCGAGGGCCGCCGGCTGGTGGCGGCGGCGGCCCTGGCCGACACCCACCGCCCGCTGAGCGTGAGCCGGGAGGCGAGCGATCCCTCCACCGAGCGCAGCGGCTTCTACGGCCTCGGCTGGGGGGTGAACGTCACCGACCAGGGGGCGGTGCAGCTGAGCCATTCCGGAGCCTTCGCCATGGGCGCCGCCACCGCCGTGTACCTGCTGCCCGCCGAGGGGCTCGGGGTGGTGGTGCTCACCAATGCCGCGCCGGTGGGCCTGCCGGAATCCCTGGCCCTGGGCGTGCTCGACCTGATCCGCACCGGCACGGTACAGCGCGACTACCTGACCCTGCTGCAGCCGCTGATCACCGCCTCGATGGCCCAGACCTATCCCGCGGTCCCCACCCCGGCACGGCCCCTGCCGCCCCGACCCCTGCAGACCTACGTGGGCCGCTACCGCAATGCCTATGTGGGCGAGGCGGTGGTGAGTCGCGCCGGCGCCGGGCTGTGCCTGCAGCTCGGCCCTGCCCTCACCGCCTACCCCCTCACCCACGTGAGCGGCGACACCTTCCGGTACCAGCCGCCGGGGGAAAATGGAGTGGGGCCCAGCGCCGTGGCGTTCGAGACCGACCCGACAGCCGGGCCCGCGGCAGCAATTCGCCGGCTGCGCATTGCCAACCTCGACACCGAAGGCCTGGGGGTGCTGCAGCGCCAATGAGGGGCGCCACCGGTGCAGCCGCCGGCCAGCCCTACGCTCATTGGGCCGCCATGGCCTCCCCAGCACCATGACCGCCTTCCGGGTCCTCGAGTTGCTGGTGCTGCTTGCGGTGCTGGCCGGGCTGGTGGCCCTGCTGCGGCACCGCAACCTCTTTCTCAAGGTGCTGGCAATGGACGTGACCAGCACCGGCGTGATCAGCTTGTTCGTGCTGATCGCCGCCCGGGACGGCCTGATCACCCCGATCCTCCACGCCGACTCCCCCGTCGTGGATCCCCAGGCCGCACTCGCCTACGCCGACCCGATCCCACAGGCCGTGATCCTCACCGCCATCGTGATCGGCTTCTCGGTGCAGGCGCTGCTGCTGCTGGCCACCACCGTGCTGGCTAGCCGTGATCCCACGCTGGATGTGGCCGCACTCGACGAGCAGGACGTGGCCGGAGCCAGGACCAAGCCGTGATGACCGCGATCACCATCGCCTGGCTGCTACTGCCGCTGCTGGCGGCCTTCCTCGCTGCCTTGCTGCCGCCGATCGCCCGCTTGGCTGGGCTGCTCACCTGCCTGGGCACCGCCGGCATGGCGCTGGCGGCCCAACAGAGCTGGCTGCCGGCCAGCCTGCAGGTGCTCGGACCGCTGGGTATCACCCTCCGGCCCGATGGCATGGCCGCTCCCTTTCTGCTGCTCAACGCCCTGGTAGGTGCCGCCGTACTGCTGGACGATTGGGGGCGGCCCCGGAGCGAATCCTGGCCGCTGCTGCTGCTGGTGCTGCATGGCAGCGTCAACAGCGCCATCGTCGCCGCCGACCTGATCAGCATCTACGTGGCCCTGGAGGTGGTGGGCATCGCCACCTTCCTGCTGCTGGTGCTGGGCGGCCACCGCCAACAGGTGTGGCTGGGCCTGCGGTTGATGCTGGTGAGCAACACCGTGATGCTGCTGTTTCTGATCGGCTGTGGCCTGCTCTACCTGGAACAGCGCAGCTTCACGCTGGAGGCGGCGGGCCGGGCCGGCGGCCTCGTGCTGGCCTTGCTGGTGGTGGCACTGCTCACCAAGGCCGAGGTGTTCGTCGCCGGGCTGTGGCTGCCGCGCACCAACGCCGAGGGCCCTCTGGAGGTGTCTGCCCTGCTCTCCGGCACCGTGGTGAGCGCAGGCGTGGTGCCGCTGCTGCGCCTCAGCGGCGAGGCCACCAGTCTGCTGCCAGTGCTGCGCTGGCTGGGCATCGCCAGCGCCGCCGCCGGGGTGGTGCTGGCCCTGCTGGAACCCAACCTGCGGCGGCTGTTGGCCTGGAGCACCCTGGCGCAAATGGGCCTGGTGGTGATCCTCCCGGCGGTGGGCGGCCTCTATGCCCTGGGCCACGGGCTGGCCAAGGCGGCTCTGTTCCTGCTGGCCCGCCACATCCCCGATCAGGCGCTCGGCGGCTGGCGGCAGCGGCCCCTGGCGCCGCACCTGTGGTGGCCGCTGATGGTCGCCTCCCTCTCGATCGCCGGGCTGCCGCCGCTCGTGGGCTTTCTGGCCAAGGAGCAGCTCGGCAGCGAGCTACCGGGTACGGCAGGCTGGCTCGTCACAGCTCTCGGCGCCGGCACCGTGGCGGTGTACGCCCGAATCTGGGGGCCGCTGGGGCGGCCGCGCAGCGACGAGGTTGACGATGCAAAGACAGACGCCAGCAGCTCGCCAGGGGCCGATGTGCTGGTGGCGGCGCTGTTGCTCTTGAGTGCCAGCCCCTGGGCACTGCCCTACTGGAGCGCCATGGATCCCCAGAGCCTGTCAGCGGCGATGCTGAAGAGCGCTGCCGTGTTCGCGGTCGGGCTGATGCTGCACCGCCTGCTCACAGCCCCGGCCGCCACGCTGCCGGCCACACCGCTCACGGCGCCAACGTGGTGGCCGCAGCTGGAGGGGCTTGATGAGCTGCTCGGCGCCATCGTGCTGCTCGCGGCCGTGCTGCTCGGACTGCTGGGGTGGCAGCTGTGATCGCAGCCCTGCTCAACGTGGCCCTGCGGGTAGGGATCTGGATGCTTCTCACCCAGGATCCCCGCACCCTCAATGTGCTGATCGGTGCAGCGGTGGCGCTGCTACTGCCCATGGAGAGCACCAGGGCCCTGCCGGTGCACGATCTGGTGGTGGCCATGGGCCAGGTGCTGAAGGCGATTCCCCAGGCGTTTCTCCAGGCCGTGCTGCTGCTGGGAGGGCGACGGCCGCGGGAGGGCTTCGGTTCAGTGCCAGGCAACGGCCGTCGGAACCACATTCTGATGTTCCTGGAGGTGTTCACCATCACCCTCACCCCCTTGAGCATTTGCCTGGGCATGGACTCCACAGGACGCCGCTACCACGTGCACACCCTTAACCCGGAGCGGGAGCCATGACCTGGCTGGTAGACGGGATGGTGCTGGCCCTGTTGATTCCGATCGTGGTGGCCTGCCGCACCCGCGAGCTCTGGCATCGCCTGGCGGCCCTCGCAAGCCTCTCCACCAAGGTGGCCCTGGTGATGCTGGTGGTGGCGGTGGTACGCGACGACCCAATGCCAGCCCTTGTGAGTGTGCTGATGCTCAGCGTCGGCAACGCGGGCATCCTGCTGATCGCCAGTTTGCTGCGGGAGCGGGATCAGTCAACTCCATGAATCTGCGCCCCCTGCACCTACTGGCGGCCGTGGTGGTGACGTTGGCACCCCTGCTGCAGGGGCTGTCCGCCCCCAGCACCAACGGCGCCCTGATCGCCGCCCTCAGCGAGCAGACCCGGGTGCCCAATCTGGTGTCGGGCGTGCTCCTCTACACGCGCCTTTACGACACGGTGGCCGAAGTGGTGGTGTTCACCCTGGCCTCGATGGGGGTGGTGTGGATGCTGAGCCCCGAGCGTCCCCAGGCCAGCATTCATGGTCTGGACGACCCCGCCGTGCTCGTGCTCTGCCGGCTGGGGGCCACGGTGACAGCCCTGGTGGCGGTGGAGCTAGCGCTGAGGGGTCACCTCTCTCCAGGCGGGGGCTTTGCCGCCGGTGTGTCGGGGGGTACAGCCCTAGCCCTCGTGCTGTTTGTGCGCTCCAGCCAGGGTCCGCCCCCCTCCGAGGAGGAGAGCCACCGCAACCTGTTGCGCACCGAACTGATCGAGAAGCTGGCTGTGCTGCTGTTTATCGTGCTCGCCTTCCTGAGCCTGGAGGGACTGAACCTGCCTGAGGGCAGCTTCGGGGCCGTGGAGAGTGGCGGCTGGCTCCCCCTGCTCAATGCCCTGATGGGGGTGAAGGTGACGCTGGGATCCTGGACGATGGTGCAAGTGTTCATCCGTTATCGCGGGCTGCTCTGACACCCCAGCGCAGAGTGGGAACCCTGCACGTCAGCCCTGGCCGCCATGTCTGCCCCCACGTATCCCGAGCAGGATCCCCTGATCGAGCAGCTGCACATCCGGCGCGCCCAGCTCGATCGCTTCCTCCGCCAGGCCCTGCCCCAGCGCCGGCAGCTGGTGAACGCTTCGATTCTCTGCAGCAGCCTGGCGGCCCTGATCACAGCCGCCCCGGCCTTCGGCGGTCCGGCCTTCACCGCCGGCCTCAGCGAAGCCCTCAACCTGTCGATGCCGTCCTGGCGCCTGCTCTGTGGCCTGGCGTCGGCAGCGTCGGTGGTGGCTTCGGTGTCCACCCAACTGCTGCAGACCAGCCGGCTGGAGGAAAAGGTGGGCCGCGGCCTGGCCGCCCGGGCGCGGTTGGAAGCGCTGGAGCAGGGGCTGGCCCTGGGCCAGTTCGATCGCCGGGCAGTCACCGACGCCCTGCTGGTGTGCATCGAAACCACCACCCTGCTGGCCCCCGGCCTGGAGCGCGCTGAGGGCAGCCCGGCCCGTCACCGGTAAGTTCGGGGCGGCACGCCCAAGCAAAATCTCCCGATGATCGAGCACCGGGTCCACCCCTTGCCGCAGCGTCAGGAACGGGGCCTGCGGCTGCGCGCCGTGGCACTCAGCGCAGCGGCTCTAGCTGCAGGAGGCGTGGTCCTGGCCATGGTGACGGGCCTGGCCCCGCGACCCACGTTCCGCCCGGACACATTGGCCGCTTTAGCCACCACCAATGCTGGCAGCCAGGCGGACGTGGCCTTGCCAAGCGATCCAGGCCTGGCCCGCATGGCCGATGGACGCCACTACCCGCTGGTGCCGGAGGATCCGGCCGCCGCGGCCAGCCTGCTGGCCCAGGTGGAGGAGGCCCTGCGCGATCCCGCCACCCCCGCCGAGCAGCTGCCCCGGCTCGGCCACCAGCAGCAGGTGATCTACCGGGTGCTCTCCCGCGATCCCCAGCGGGCCGCCCGGGTGCAGGCCCTGCTGCCGGAGCGCTGGCGCGGCGTGGCCCACCACCACCTGGAGGCCCGGCGGGAGTTCCTGGCCATGCACCGCCACGACCGCCGCCCCACCAGCCTGCCGGCCTGGCGGATCATTCCCCCCGCTCCCGCCGCGGAGCTGCTGGCCCACTACCGCAAGGCGGCCGCCGCCACCGGCATCGACTGGGAAGTGCTGGCGGCGATCAATCTGGTGGAGTCGGGCATGGGCCGCATCGACGGCGTGTCGGTGGCCAACGCCCAGGGGCCGATGCAGTTCCTGCCCACCACCTGGGCCCAGGCCGGCGTGGGCGCGGGCAACATCCGCGACCCCCACGACGCGATCCAGGCCGCCGCCCGCTACCTGGTGCGCCGCGGCGGCCTGCAGGACATCCGCAAAGGGCTTTGGGGGTACAACAACAGCGAGCGCTACGGCCGGGCCGTACTCCACTACGCCGCCCTGCTCAAGGACGACCCACGCGCCTACACCGGGCTCTACCACTGGGAGATCCACTTCCACGCCGAAGCCGGAGACCTGTGGCTGCCGGTGGGCTTTGCCCAGAACCAGGCAATCCCCGTGGCGTTCTGGCTGCAGCAGGTGCCCGCCAGCGCCCCGCCACGCGCCTGGGGCTCAGCCGGCGTCGACAGCCGGGCCCTCCAGTAACCGCCAGGCGTCCACCAGGCTGTCGGCCTGGCCCAGGTTGCCCGGGAAAGTGACCACCGGCAGCCGCGGCACGACCGCCTCCGCTGGAGTGAGCACCAGCGACACCCCCGGAAGCAGCTGGCCCTGCAGCTCCACCAGCGCCAGCTGGAGGCCGTCGGCCAGCAGGGTGTGGCTGGTGATGCCCCCCTTGCTGATCAGGTAGCCCAGCCGGGGTGCCAGCCCCGCTGCCAGCCGCGCTATCAGACCAGCCAAGGCCTGCCCCAGCCGGCGCCGCTCGGCGGCATGGCGGCAGTGCAGCTCCCCACGGCTGGTGAACAGCACCGGTGTGCGTCCGTCCGCCAGAAGGCCCTCCAGCTGTTCGCCCCACTGGCGCTCCAGGCTGGCCAGCAGTTCCTCGGGCGCAGGACCCTCCAGCACTCGCGCCAGCTTGGCCACCGGCAGCTCCAGCCCTGCGCAACCGGGCTGGGCCAGCAGCGACTCCAGTTGCGCATCGGCCAAGGGCACATGGGAACCCACCAGCACCAGCCCCGGCAGGGGGTGGCCGGCGCCATCGCGGCGGCGCAAGCCCGCCAGGCCGGCCGGATCGAGCGGCTGCTCACCGAGCTCCACCAGACCATTGAGCAGGCTGGCGGCGCACTGGAACAGGAACCGCCGCGGCCGGCCCCAGCGCTCAGCGGCGGCCGGCGCCGTGAGCTCGCGCACCGCGGCACCCAGGGCCGCCAGTTGCTGCGGCCGTTCCGCATCCACCGCCACACAGACGTTGCCCTTGAAACCGGCCAGGCGTGCACACAGCTGCTGAAAGCCGACCCCTGGTGAGCTTCCACCCCCGGCGCCCGCCTCGAGCGCCGCCGCCGCCCGGTCCAGCTCCGCCAGGCTGAGCCGCTGCACCGCCGCCGCCGGGATGCGGCCGGCGCTCTTCTCGGCCACCCAGGCGGGCAGGTGGCTGTGGCGGTAGCCGAACAGCCGGTCGCGGGCAAAGGGGGTGGTGTGCACAGGCTCGCCGTGCAGCAGATGCACCCCATCGCGGGTGGTGCGCCCCCCCGGCAGGAAAGCCGGCGCCAGCAGGGTGGCATCGAAAGGGTCCAGCTCCTGCGCCAGCACCTCCACCTCCAGGGGGAAATGGCCGCGCAGGGTGGAGTCGCCCCGGCTCACGATCAGGCACTGCTCCAGCTGGCCAGCGGCCTGGGCCTCGGCCAGGGCCGGCCGCAGCTCCCGACAGATCCGGCGCAGCCGTTCGGCCGCCGCCTGCGGGTCGAGGGCCCGGGTGTTGGCCAGCAGAAACAGGAAGGGGGAGGGGTGCGCCAGGCCCCGCCGCAGGGTGCTCCGATCCCAGCGCAACAGCAGCGGACAGCCATGCAGGGTCTGGGATCCGGTGGGGTCGTCGTCGAACACGACGACTTTGCGCCTCTCTGCCATGGCACCATCGTGCCGTGATCTGTCCTGAGCCCAGCGAGCTGCAGGAGCTGGTGCGGGAACTGCACCAGCAGGCCTCCCCCTGGCTGCCCGCCGGCAGCGGCAGCCGGCTGGCATGGGGGCCGGCGGTGCAGAGCGGCCCCGGCCAGGCAGAACCACTGGTGTTGAGCACCTGCCGGCTGAACCGGATCGTCACCTACAGCCCGGACGACTTCACCGTGACGGTCCAGGCCGGCACACCACTGGTGGAGTTGCAGCAGGAGCTGGCCCACCACCGGCAGTGGTTGGCCCTCGACTGGCCCTGGGGCAGCGGCCCGGACGGCCGTGGCAGCGGCAGCGTGGGCGGGCTGGTGGCCCGCGGCCTGGCCGGTGGCGCGCGCCAGCGCTACCTGGGGGTGCGCGACCAGCTGATCGGCATCAGCCTGGTGCGGGCCGACGGCACCGCCGCGCGGGCCGGCGGCCAGGTGGTGAAGAACGTGGCGGGCTACGATCTGATGCGGCTGCTCACCGGCAGCTGGGGATCCCTGGCCCTGATCAGCGAGCTCACCCTGCGCACCTTGCCCCTGCCGCCGCAGCGGCGAGGGCTATGGCTGCGCGGGCCGGCCGATCAGTTGGCGGCCATGACCCGCTGGCTGCTCGACTCCAGCCTCAGCCCGGAGCGGATCGACTGGCAGCAGAGCCCCTCCCCCACCGTTCCCAGCTCCGGCCTGCTGCTCAGCCTGGCCAGCATTAGCACCCAAACCCTGGAGGAGCAGATCGCCTGCATCCGCATGCGCGCTCCCGGCCTGGTGGTCGACGAACTCGACGCACCGGGCCTAGACCAACGCTTGGGCGAGGGCCTGGGCAGCCAAAGCTCAGCGGGCTCCGAGCCGGCCCTATCGGGCTGGCTGCTGCGCCTGGGGGTGCGGCCGGCCCTGCTGGACACATTGCTGCAGGAGCGGGCCCTGGCGCCGATCGCCTGGTGCTTCGCCGCAGGCAGTGGCCTGGGCATGGCCTGGGCGGAAGCCGACCAACTGGCCGGCCACCAGGTGGAACAGCTGCGCCGCCGCTGCGGCGAGCTGGGCGGCTATCTCACCGTGCTGGGCCAACCGGCCGGCAGCACCATCCCTGCCTGGCTCGATGCCCCGTCCAGGCCGGTGATCGAGGCGATCAAGCGCCAGTTCGACCCGAAGCAGCAGCTGGCGCGCGGCCGGCTGCCGGGGGTTCAGCCCCAACCGCCGGGCTGACCAACGCCTGGACATCGCTGCTTGGCTCCAGAGCAGCCAGCCACTTCAGCAAAGCGGCATTCACCAATGCCGGCACCTCATCGTGGGGGCAGTGGCCTGCATCCAGCACCACCTCGCTGGTGGCCGCCGGGGCATGGCGCTGGAAGGCGGCGCGGCGCCCGGCCGCGTTGATCCACGGATCACGGATGCCCCAGAGCAGCAGCAGCGGGCAAGTCAGCTCAGCAAAGAGCTCGTCGAGGGGCTGGCCGCGGGGAATGTCGAACACCGTGCGGAACACGCCGAAGGCACCTGGATCCAGCGATGGCCGCCGAATCGCCTCCACCAGGGCGTCATCCACGTTGGTGCGGTCGACGTACACCTGGTTGAGGGTGCGGCGGATCGTGGCCGGCCTGCGCAGGTTCTCAAACAGCAGCCGCTGCAGCACCGGGCTCTTCAGCAGTGCACCGCCGATTGTCTGGCGGGTGATGGCACCCCAGCCCTTCGGCGGGGTCTGTTCATCGCTGAAAGGGCCGGCGGCATTGAGCAGCACCACCCCAGCCGCCCGTTCACCCAGGGCCGCGCCTGCCGCCAGGGAGGCAAAACCCCCTAGGGAATTGCCCACCAACACCGTGGGCCGGCCGATGCGCTCCTCCACGTAGGCGGCTAGCTGGTCGCGCCACAGGCCACCGCCGTAATGCAGGCCTGCGGGCTTGGCACTGCGGCCGAAACCCAGCAGATCAAGGGCGTGCACCTCATGGCGCTCCGCCAGCACAGGAATGTTGTAACGCCAATGATCGGTGCTGGCCCCGAAGCCGTGCACCAGCAGCACGGCCGGCCCCTCGGGCCGCTCCGGGCCGGCCTGGAGCGCATGCACCGGATGGCCGAGGTGGGTCCAAGGCTGGACCAGGGCGGAAGGGGTGAGCAAGGCCGGGCGGCGTGGGGACCGATGCTAGGGAGAATCGCCCTGGCCCCTTGCCCCTCGTCGGCCCCGACTGGTCCGCCCTGCTGCCGGGCATCGCCCTCTGGGCCCTGGCCCTCTATCTGCCCCTCAGCCTGCCGCTTAGCCGGCTGGAAGCGAGCCTGGAGACCAGCGGCCTTGAACCCCAGCTGCAACAGCTACTGCTGGTGTTGGCCAGCCTGGCCCTGGCCCTCGCCATCGGCACCCTCACCACCCTGGGCCTGGGCTGGGCTCTCGGCCCAGGGTGGGCGAGCAGCCTGGGCCTGATCGCCGCCGGTTGGGGGCTGTTCACAGCGCTCGCCAGTCGAGCCAGGGGAGACCAGGAATAATCGCCGGCGTACGGGCCTGGTAGGCGGCGTAGTGCGGGTGCACAGCCACCAGGGCGCGTTCCTCGCGGCGAGCCTTTCCCCCCAGCACTGCACAGAGGGCGAGCAGCAGGGCCAGGTGCAGAAGGCTGCCCAGGGCCAGGCTCACCCCAAAGGAACAGAGCAGCACGGCCTGATAGAGCGGGTGGCGGCAGCGGGCGTAGGCGCCGGTGGTCACCAGAGCAGCGCCTGCCATCGGCTCCGGCAGGGGAGTGAGGCTGGGGCCTAGGCGCAAAAAAGACTGGAGAGCCAGCACCAGCCCCAGCAGGAACGTCGTCACGCCCATGAGGGCCAGGGGCAGAGGCCAGGCGTAGCCCCAGCTGCCTGGGGTCGGCCAGGGGGGCAGGGCGTGGGCCAAGATCAGCGCCCCCTGGCCGAGCAACCACCACTCGCCGCGGCGGTTATCGAGCCAGCCGCCCCAACTCAAGCCCCAGCGGCTCAGCAGGGCGAACGTGAAGCGGGAGGGCCCTCCCGGGGCCGGCTCAGGTGGGGACTTCGGCGAGGGGGTCAAGATCGGGGCCTCCGGATTCACCGCCCAGAACCAGGCGCAACAGCACCGGCGCCAGGAAGGTGGTGCCGATCACCATCAACAGAATCGCAGCCTCCAGGGGCTTGTCGAGCAAACCGGCCTGGGTGCCGAGACCCAGGAAGATCAGTCCCACCTCACCGCGGGGCATCATGCCCAGCCCCACCACCAGCCGGTTGGTCTTCTCCTGGCTCACGTAGCTCCAGCCGGAGGCGATCTTGGTGGCAATCGCCACCACCAGCAGGAAGGCGGCCATGATCAGCCCCTCATGGTTGTCCGGATTGAAGGGGTTGAGCACGGCCAGGTCCATGCCGGTGCCGATCAGCACGAAAAAGATGGTGGCGAACAGGGCCACCAGCGGCTTCACGGCAACTTCGATGGCGTGGGCATGCCGGGAGGCGCTGAGGATCAGGCCGGCGGCAAAGGCTCCGAGGGCGGCCTCCAGGCCGATGGCCTGGGCGGCGAAACAGCAGAGGGAGAGCACGAGGAAGGAGGCCACGGCCGCCTCCCCGGGAGCCTTGAGCCGATCCAGCACCCAGTCGAAGGCCGGTGCGGCCGTGCGGCTCAGGAACAGGGCCGCCGCCACGAACACCCCGGCCGCCACCACCAGCTTGAGGATCGGCCCCACGGCGAAGCCGCCACCGCTGCCCAGGCTCACCACCACGGCCAGGATCACGATGCCGAGGATGTCATCGAGCACGGCGGCGCCGATCACGGTCTGCCCCTCACGGGTCTTGAGGAAGTTGAGCTCGCTGAACACGCTGGCGGTGATGCCGATCGAGGTGGCGGTCATCGCCGCCCCGGCGAACACCGCCGGGATCAGCGGCACGGCGAAGAGGTAGTAGAGGCCGGCGGTGCCGAGGGCAAAGGGCAGCACCACCCCGGTCAGCGCCACCGTGGTGGCCTGGGTGCCCACGGCCACCAGATCGTCGAGATCACTCTCGAGGCCGGTGAGGAACAGCAGCGCGAACAAGCCGATCTGGGAAACGGCCGCGAGGTTGGGGAAGGTCTCCACGTAGAGCTCCTGCACCGCCGCCGGGGAGATCTCGGCCAGGGATCCCACCAGGCCCAGCACGGCGCCGCTCAGCTGGGCCTGGGTGTCGGGCGGAACGATCAGATGCAGGCCGGACACCCCGATCAGCACCCCAGCCACCAGTTCCCCCAGGATCGCGGGCAGCTGGATGCGCACCATCAGCTCGGCCAGGGCCCTGGCAGCCAGGAAGATCACCAGAAACTCACCCACCGAAAGCAAGGTTTCAGCCACTTCGAGCTGATGGGAACCCACCTCAACGAGCAGAGCCGGCCAGGACATAGACGTTCACAAGTGGGGCCGACCCTAAAGCCACTGCTGCGGAACTTCCGCGGGGGGTGGGTGGCCGGTGTTCGGTTCCTGATGCCTAACCGGATCTTGAGATTCGGCATGGCAGCCATCGCTACCTTCGAGATATCCGATCGAGGCGATCCCGTGCAGACGACCGGCATGCCACACTCCCCGGAATTCAGCAGCAGCTCAGTCGCCTCCAGCGGCGAGCTGGAGCTGCTCGACGCCTGGTGGCGGGCCACCAACTACCTGGCGGCGGGCATGATCTACCTCCAGGACAACCCGCTGCTCACGGAGCCGCTCCAGCCGGAGCACATCAAAAACCGGCTGCTGGGCCACTGGGGCTCCAGTCCGGGCCAGTCGTTCATCTGGACGCATGCCAACCGGCTGATCCGCCAGCACGACCTGGACATGATCTACCTGTCGGGGCCGGGCCACGGCGCCCCGGGGGTGCTGGCTCCCACCTATCTGGATGGGTCCTACAGCGAGATCTATCCGGACAAGTCGCAGGACGCCGAGGGCATGCGGCGGTTCATGAAGCAGTTCTCCTTCCCGGGGCACATCGGCAGCCACTGCACCCCGGAAACCCCCGGTTCGATCCATGAAGGCGGCGAGCTGGGCTACGTGCTCTCCCACGCCTGCGGCGCGGTGTTCGACAACCCGGAGCTGATCGCCATTGCCTGCGTGGGGGACGGCGAGGCGGAAACCGGCCCTCTGGCCACCAGCTGGCACATCAATAAATTCATCAATCCGGTGAGCGACGGTGCCGTGCTGCCGGTGCTGCATCTCAACGGCTACAAGATCGCCAACCCCACCCTGCTGGCCCGCATCCCCAAAGACGAGCTGGCCACGTTGATGCGCGGCTACGGCTGGGAACCGCTGTTCGTGGAGGGCAGCGAGCCGATGGCCATGCACGCCGCCATGGCCGCGGCGATGGACACCGCCATCGGCCGCATCCTGGCGATCCGGGCCGAGGCCCGGGCCAGCGGCGACCCCAGCAACGCCACCCGGCCCCACTGGCCGATGATCGTGCTGCGCTCCCCCAAGGGCTGGACCGGCCCCCAGGCCGTGGGTGACAAGAAGGTGGAAAATTTCTGGCGCGCCCACCAGGTGCCCCTGGCCAAACCCCGCCAGGACACCGCCCAGCTGCAGCAGCTGGAGGCCTGGCTGAAGAGCTACCGGCCCTGGGAGCTGTTCGATGAGCAGGGCCGACTGCGGCCGGAGCTGAAGGCCCTCTCCCCCACGGGCCCGCGCCGCATGGGCTCCAACCCCCACGCCAACGGCGGCCTGCTGCGCCGCAAGCTGCACCTGCCGCCGGTGGAGGCCTACGCCGTGCCGGTGCCGGCGCCGGGCCAGAGCGAGGCGGAGAACACCTACCCCCTGGGCGAACTGCTGCGCGATGCGATCGCCAGCAACCCCGATTCGCTGCGGGTGTTTGGCCCCGATGAAACCGCCTCCAACCGCCTGCAGGCCATCTATGAGGTGAGCAAGAAGGTGTGGATGGAGGAATTCCTGCCGGAGGACATGAACGGCAGCGAACTCTCCCGCAGCGGCCGGGTGGTGGAGATGCTCTCCGAGCACACCCTGGTGGGAATGATGGAGGGCTACTTGCTCACCGGCCGCTACGGCTTCTTCCACACCTACGAGGCCTTCGCCCACGTGATCGCCTCGATGTTCAACCAGCACGCCAAATGGCTGGAAAGCTGCATCCACCACGCCCGCTGGCGGGCGCCGATCGGCCCCTGGAACTGCCTCATCAGCTCCACCGTGTGGCGGCAGGACCACAACGGCTTCACCCACCAGGACCCCGGCTTTATCGACCTGGCCGGCAACAAGAGCGGCGAGGTGGTGCGGGTGTACCTGCCTGCCGACGCCAACTGCCTGCTGGCGGTGGCCGAAGAGGCCCTGGTGGAGGACAACGTCTGCAACATCATCGTGAGTGACAAGCAGAGTCATTTGCAGTACCTCACCCTGGAGCAGGCCCGCGCCCACGTGGCCAAAGGCATCGGCCTGTGGAGCTGGGCCAGCAACGACGACAGCGGCACCGAGCCCGACGAGCCCGACGTTGTGATGGCCTGCGCCGGCGACATCCCGACCAAGGAGACCCTGGCGGCGGTGGAGATCCTTCGAAGAGCGATCCCCCGTCTGAAGATCCGCGTGCTCAACGTGGTGAAGCTGTTCGCCCTCACCAACCCGGAGGAGCACCCCCACGGCCTCAGCAACCGCGACTTCGACAGCCTGTTCACCACCGACCGGCCGGTGATGTTCAACTTCCACGGCTATCCCTGGCTGATCCACAGACTCACTTACCGACGCACCAACCACAGCAACTTTCACG
>JBIKUY010000434.1:0-4365 GCA_044347355.1 Prochlorococcaceae cyanobacterium
CTGCGTAAGGGGTGCGGGGGAGGTGATGAACACAGTGTCGATCGCCGGATTCCCGTCCACTCCCGCTCCGTTGTCGAGAGGGGTGATCAGGCGACCCTTCGGCTTCGAGAAGTCAGCCCGTTCGACGGCACCCCGGTCGATGAAGATGTTCGACCCCAGACCGATAGCATTCGGGACGGCGGGATCATCCACTCGCAGCTGGCCGAAGCGGTCATTGGCCGGGGCGATGATCGGAGAGACGGGAATCGCCAAGGGGGACTTGACCGCCGCGATCGACGCCCGTTCCGACAGCGAGTTTCGCGAACTGTCGATCGCGAGACTGCTTGGCGCGAGATAGAAGTTTCCAGTCGCCGGGGCGACGAACAGCGGTTGGGCGGTCGTCAGGGCGATGGTGTTGGTCGCGGTGATCCCGGCGAGGTTGGTCGTATTCCGCTGAAAGACGGTCGCATCCACGACGGTGTTCGCAGCCGAGCCGGCGTCCACCTGGATGCCCGTGACCGTATTGGCCACGATGTTGTTCATGATGGTCGGCCCGGCCTGATTGAACACGCCGATCCCCACGCCAGTCGCGGTCGCCCCACCGAAGACGGTGTTATTGACGATCCGACCAAACGGGACCGATCCGAGCGGCTGCAGCGAGCCCGATCCCTCATACCGGATCCCACCCTGGCCGAAGTTGGTCACCTGGTTGTTCGAGATGTTCACCCCGGGCAACAGGCGGGCCGAGTTCAACGTCGGGGTGCTGATCACAGAGCCGGGCAGAGGCAGGGTTGGACCGAACCCACCCCGCTGCGCCTCGTCCACCAGGATCCCAAACTGTGAGACCTGGCTGACGGCATTGCCGTAGATCTGGATCTGACCCTGATCGCGAATCGTGTTGGTATCACCCCGGCGGTTGTAGCTGGTTGCGAACGAGGCGGGAGTGTTGGAGACGCTCAGGTTGGCCCGGCCACTGTCGTGATTCGCAGCTGCGGCGACCACGGTCAATTGCCGGGTGCCATCACCCAAAAAGTCCTGCACACCATCGATGGCAAAGTCAGCGGTCGCATCGCCAGCGAGGATCGTGACTGTGACGGGGGTCAGTGCGGCCTCCGTCGAGTCGGTGACGAACAGCGTGACCACCAGGTCCTCGGTAGTCGGTGTGTTCCGACGGACCGTGCCGGTAATCTGCGCACCTTCGGCAACGGTCCCAGCACTGAGATTCAAAGTCAATGCTCTCACCGTGGCATCGGTAACGTCCACAACATCAGCCTGTGAGTCGTACCCAACGGCTACTGCGGTGATAATGGCGGCCTGCCGGGTGATCGCCAGCGGCGAGGCGACGGAATTCACTGGAACAGTGACCGAGATCTGTCCGGCAGGAATCGTCACCGTGGGCTGGACCGTCGCGATCGATGGGTCAGAAGAGGTCAGGGCCACTACCAGGGCGGCTGCCGTGCTGCCTCCGCGGGTGATGGTCGCTGTAGCTCCGGTGCCCCCTTCAGCGATGCTGGACGGGATGATCGAGACTGTCAGGTTGGGCTGAACAACGGGGGTTCCCAAGATGACCCGCGCCGTCGCCTGATCGAGCGAAGGCCGGTTTGCATTGCCAATTGTCGCTCCGTTGTCCGACCAGAGCGGGTACCAGGCCCCATTCCAGAAATCGAGACCGGTGTAGTCGCCGTAATCGTTCGGATCATTGGCGTTGTCGGAATTCGAGGTCCCGGAACTCACCTGCACGTTCGGGGCGAAGGAGGCTCCCTGAGTGTTGCTGAAACTGGTGAAGAACTGGGCATCATTGTTGCCGGCCGCATCGTTGCGTGTGTCGTACCACGACACCGCGACGAAGCCCTGGGTCGCCGATCCGGGAGCATTATCGACCGCAATCCGTGGCAGGAACTGACTGTTGACCCCCAAGTCGTCGTTGACCCGGACGAAGTTGCTCCAGGTCGCTCCGTTGTTGTCGGAGAACCGCAGGCGAATGTCGAGGTTGTTGCTCTCGGCACCAATCTCATCCGTGTAGACCAAGTACAAGCGACTGGTTGTGAAGTCGAACGCGAGCCCCGCCTCGGCATCGACCGATCGATTCGGTTGTGCCGGGATGAAATCGAACCCACCCACATTGGTTGTGGTCACGGTGACCTGAGCACCAAAGGGCTGGGGACCCAAGCCATCAGGGTCGGTGTTCACGAAGATGGTGGCGGGGCCCTCGCCCCCGGAGGGTGCCTGGTAGGTTGCCACCACCTGGCCTGCCGGGCCGACGGTGATGTCTCCGAAGTTTGACCCAGTCGTCGTGCCAGGCAGAACGCTCGGAGTGCTGAATGTGCCCACGGTGCCAAGTCCAGTGACCGACGCCCCTGTGGTCACGAGCCCCCCCGCCCCGAAGTCCTGCCAAGTCAGCCAGACGCTGCCGGTGGCGCCATGCTTCGCCGCGCTAATTGTGGGCTGATCGACACCACCGTTGGCGGTGACCGCCAAAGTGGCGATCTGGGTGAATGTGGCACCAAAATCGGTGCTCATGAGGACGACCACGTTATTGCCTGCGGCATCGAGGTAGCCGAGGAACAGATTCCCAAACTCGTCCGCGGCGAACGTCGGATCGCAGCAGGCTCCAGTGAAGCCGTCCGTCCCGTTCCCGATGGCCCGGGTCGTCCAGGTCGCTCCACCGTCGGTGCTGCGAGCGGCCCACAGGCCTTGGGCTGCGGCCAGGTCGTTCGACGCCATGAACAGCCTTTGGGAATTCGTGCGATCGATGATGATCGCCCCTTCGGACTGGTTCCCGGCCTTGCGGCTGACGTTGACGTTGGCTCCGACCTGCATCAGGGCGGGCGAGGTAATTCCGCTATCGACCGAAGTCAGAGCCAGGACCGAAGAGCTGTAGGTCGCAGCCGTCGCAGCGATGCTCGCGGTGATGTTACCGTCGACCACGCCATCCTGGACTCCCGTGACCACGAACGTCGTCGATGCCTGGGTCGCGGGGATCACGACAGTGAGCGGGACAGCCAACTCGGTGGCGTCGAGGGACGTGAGAGTGACGGTGAGGTCGGTCGGTGCCGCCGTACCCCGGGAGATCGTAATCGTCCGAGGCTGGTTCTCGGTCACGTTCGAATTCGCTGTCGAGAGTGTCAACACGCCCGTTTCGTCATCGCGGACGTCAAGGGGAGCCAGGATCCCGACATGCCCGGCCGCCGACGGCTGGATGCGGAACGTCCGAGTACCGTTGAAAACAGTGTTGTTGACCGCAGTGATGTTGAAGGTATTCGACGCCGAGCCACCGGGGATGGTGACCGTGCCCGGGAAGTTGACCGCCGCTGTCGCCAAGCCGGAGATCGCGTCAAAGGCGGCGAGATTCACCGTCAGAGGGCTGGCCGAGACGACCGAGCGGGTCACGGTTGCGGTGACCGTGCCACCGTTCTCATTGATAAACGTGGAGGGGATCGTGACCCGGACCTCGGGAGCCACCGTCGGGCTGCCGACGTTGGTCGCCTTGATCAGCTCGATGGTGGTGACCCCGGTGTTGTTCGGGAGGGTCAGGTTGGTGTCAGACAGTTCGGCGGTGACGGCGAACAGGCCAGCGGTGTTCGCCGCATTGACCGCGTTCCGAATACTGGCCGCCACTGTGGCCGCTGTGTCATTGGCCGTGAACGTCACCCGCCGGTTGGTGGTCGCCAACAGGGCATTGTTGCTATCGAACTCGAAGGTGACCGTCTTGACGCCGTCACTGATCGAGAACGACTGGCCGTCACTGAGCTGGCTCCCCGGCAGTGACTGAATCGTCCAACCCGCGGTCAGGCGTTCATTTGTGTCAAACTGCTGACGGATGACCACATCCTCAAGGTTCGGCAGGACTGGTTCGCCGACTTCCTCACCCCTCCGAATTTCGAGTTGATAGGCGCCCGTGAGCGACTGGCTTCCATCCATCGGGTTGGGATTGATTGGAACGGCCGTGAATGAGGTGTTCCCCGCAGGGGCTCCAGTAACCATCTCGCCCCGCTCCGCCAGGCCCACGATGATGTCATCGATGAAGAACCCCTCTCCGAGGTTGTTCTGTGCCCGTCGAAATCCAGGATCACCAGTCGGTCCCACACCAGCCGCGTCTCCGAGGAGTCCCTCGACCTGCTGGCCGACCAGGGCGGCCCCGGCCGTGCTGAAGTCAAAGCGAAGTCGGATGCTCTCTGAACCGACGAAGTCGGCGAGATCAATTCGAGCCTGGCGCCAGCCTCCGGTGTTGTCGTACAGCTGTTGCACACGCTGAAGCGGGTTATTAGGCGCCAGCGCCCTCGAGGCGGAGGCGAAGGGGGGCAGTTCGGCGGTAATCATGGGACCGGGGGCTCCCAAGGCCTGATTATTGGTCGCCAACAAACGCCAAGTGGCCCCGTCGTCGGT
>JBIKUY010000406.1:0-4341 GCA_044347355.1 Prochlorococcaceae cyanobacterium
CGGGCGGCGGAGCTGAAATTTGAACCAGGGCTGCTGGCCGAAGTGTTCAATGACCTGGGGGACGAACCGGGGGCGATGGCGCTGCTGCAGCACTGCCTGCGGCAGCTTTGGGAATACCGGCACGGGGCCTGGCTCAAGCGGTTGCGGTACAACGTGGGCGAGGCGGAGGCGAAGCTGCAGCCGGGCTTTCGGCATGTCGGTGGAGTCAAGGGGGCGATTGCGCGAACGGCGGACGAAGTTTTTGGGGGGTTGAGCCCGGCGGAGCAGCGGCAGTGTGAGTTCCTGTTTGACCGGCTGGTGTTGAGCGACCTGGAGGAGGGGGATCTGCAGCAGAGGCGGCTGACGCGGCGGCGGGTCGACCTGGAGGAACTGACCCCCAGCGGCGGCGACAAGGAGTTCACGCGACAGCTTGTCGACCGCCTGGCGACAGCGCGACTGCTGTCGGTGACGCAAGAGACCGAGGAGACCGACACCCACACCCCGCCGTCGTTGTCACCGCGCGCGAATCCTGAAGCGACTTCCACCGTGCCGACGCTCAACAGTGGGGGCACGCAGCCAGTCCCAGCCAAAAGGGACACAAAAACGCTGGTGGAAGTGACCCACGAGGCGTTGATCCGGTCGTGGAAGCAATTGCATCTCTGGCTCGCTGCGGCCGAATCGACGCGAAAACTGGTCGAACGGGTACGCACCGACTGGCAGCGTTACCAGGATGACTCAAAGCCTGAGAACCTGACTCTCCGAGGAACGGTGCTGGAGGAGGCAGAGCGTCTGGCCACGCAGACACCCCCGCGGCTGACCCAACTGGAAGCGGGATTCGTGCGAACCTGCCGACAATCGGAGACAGCTCGTCAAGACGAGCGGCTGCTGGAAGCAAGGGAGAAGCAGCGAACCGCCGAGAAGAACCGGCGAATCTTTCAGTGGCTGGCGGTGGCGATGAGCCTCGTCGCGGGATTGGCGGGCCTGTTTTATTGGCGTGCGAAAACTGCGGAGGACGAGGCTGTCGAAGCAAAACAGCTCGCGGAGAAGAACGAAAGAACGGCAAGTGACGAACGCGAAAAAGCCGTGACGGAAAAAACCCGGGCTGAGGAGCAACAACATCGTGCGGAACTGCTCGTCTACGCCAACACACTGTCGAGTGCGCAACGGGCTTGGGACGACGGAAACGTTAGTTTGGCGCAAAAGTACGTAGACTCAGCCCAATGGAATCTTCGCGGCTGGGAGCACAACTATCTCTACAACTTGATCTATCAACCTAAGACCACTTTGCGCGGGCACGACGGCGAGGTCACCAGCGTAGCCTTCAGCCCGGACGGGACGCGGATTGTCAGTGGCAGCCGCGACACGACGCTGAAAGTCTGGGACGCGCAGACCGGGCAGCCGACCCTCACGCTGACTGGGCACAACCGCAAGGTCACCAGCGTAGCCTTCAGCCCGGACGGGACGCGGATTGTCAGTGGTTGCGACGACAAAACGCTGAAAGTCTGGGACGCACAGACTGGGCAGGAGACCCTCACGCTGACCGGGCACGATCGCTTCGTCACCAGCGTGGCATTCAGCCCAGACGGGACGCGGATTGTCAGTGGTTGCGACGACAAAACGCTGAAAGTCTGGGACGCGCAGACCGGGCAGGAGACCCTCACGCTGATCGGGCACAAGTCTTATGTCAACAGCGTGGCATTCAGCCCGGACGGGACGCGGATTGTCAGTGGCAGCGTGGACAAGAAGCTGAAAGTCTGGGACGCGCAGACCGGGCAGGAGACCCTCACCCTAACCGGCCACGGGGACTTTGTCACAAGCGTGGCATTCAGCCCGGACGGGACGCGGATTGTCAGTGGCAGCGCTGACAACACACTGAAAGTCTGGGACGCGAAAACAGAACAGTCACCATTAACGCTGACCGGGCACGGGTCTTATATCTTCAGCGTGGCATTCAGCCCGGACGGGACGCGGATTGTCAGTGGTAGCTACGACAAAACGCTAAAAGTCTGGGACGCGCAGATCGGGCAGGAGACCCTCACGCTGACTGGGCACGACAGCTTCGTCCGCAGCGTGGCATTCAGCCTGGACGGGACGCGGATTGTCAGTGGTAGCGACGACAAAACGCTGAAAGTCTGGGACGCGCGGACCGGGCAGGAGACCCTCACTCTGACCGGGCACAATGGCGCCGTAAAGAGCGTGGCCTTCAGCCCGGACGC
This sequence comes from Prochlorococcaceae cyanobacterium, assembly GCA_044347355.1. Taxonomy (GTDB): domain Bacteria; phylum Cyanobacteriota; class Cyanobacteriia; order PCC-6307; family Cyanobiaceae; genus NIES-981. The sequence goes on from JBIKUY010000406.1 coordinate 2,196, forward strand.
GACGCGGATTGTCAGTGGTAGCGACGACAAAACGCTGAAAGTCTGGGACGCGCAGACCGGGCAGCAGGCCCTCACCCTGCCCGGGCACAATTCAATTATCACCAGCGTGGCATTCAGCCCGGACGGGACGCGGATTGTCAGTGGCAGCGGCGACAACACGCTGAAAGTCTGGGACGCGCAGACCGGGCAGGAGACCCTCACCCTAACCGGCCACGGGGAATTTGTCACAAGCGTGGCATTCAGCCCGGACGGGACGCGGATTGTCAGTGGCAGCGTTGACAAGAAGCTGAAAGTCTGGGACGCACAGACCGGGCAGGAGACCCTCACGCTGACCGGGCACAAGTCTTATATCACCAGCGTGGCATTCAGCCCGGACGGGACGCGGATTGTCAGTGGCAGCGCTGACAACACACTGAAAGTCTCGGACGCGAAGACCGGGCAGGAGACCCTCACGCTGACCGGGCACAATAGCGGTGTCGCCAGCGTGGCATTCAGCCCGGACGGGACGCGGATTGTCAGTGGTAGCGACGACAAAACGCTGAAAGTCTGGGACGCGCAGACCGGGCAGGAGACCCTCACCCTGACCGGGCACAAGGAGACAGTCAACGGCGTGGCATTCAGCCCGGACGGGACGCGAATTACCAGTAGTAGCTACGACGGGACGATTAAAGTCTGGGATGGTTCAGTGAAGCAGGAGGAATCCAGCGGGAAACACGAATAGTTTGACGACACAGTCCTTCGCACGAACGCCAAATGGCCGCTTCGCCTCAGCCGGGGGATGACGCTGCGACTGCGTGTAAGTTCTTTCATGAATTCCCGAACGCGGTGCTTGGGATTCGTCCCAGCCCAACCGACGGCAACGCCATTGATCGGATATGAGGCGACATGCCATCACGGGCCATCCGGCACAGGGCCTGGCACTCGTGGAAGAAGGCATGCGCGGTCGCGTCCGCCACCTGGTGGGTACCGCACCACGTCGTTCGTCTGCGGGGGCCCGGGCGTTTTTTGCTGGCGATGAAGGGAGTTTGGCGGTCCCGTGGTGGGTTGTTGTTTGTTGTGCGTCCAGCGGTGGCTCGGGTGGAACCTCGCCCTCCCGGGCCTGTGATGTCTAGCGCAGATGGGATCGAGCGTTGACTGCATCTTCGCTTTTGTTGGGGGGCGTTTTGCGGTGCCGATGAGGTTGGTTTGGCGGCCCGGTGGTGGGTTGTTCTTTGTTGTGCGTCCAGCGGTGGCTCGGGTGGAACCTCGCCCTCCCGTTCCTGTGATGTCGTGCGCGAATGGGATCGAGCGTTGACCGTACCTTGCCTGGGACGTTGTGCGTGGCTGGCATCGAGCCTGGACCGCTCGTCTCTTCTCGCCGCGATCCCTGCGGTTGCCTTTCGCGACGGGTTTGGCGATCTTCGAGCCGGCTCGGGTTGCCTCGATTCCTGCGACGTGGGCTGGTTGCCCACGCCTGTGCGTGCGCTCGGTGGTTCGTTTCGCCTGTGTGCGGGCCGAACCTGGTGACGCGGCTGGACCGCACTGCTTTCTCTCTTCCTCAATCTCCGTCCCCCCTCTCGGTGCTCCCATGCGTGCAATGGCCAAGGTGTTTGTTCTGGCGTGGTTCTGCCTGGTTGGGTTGCTCGCGTTCTCGGGGAGGGCGCTCGCTGCGGAGCCTGTGAAGATTGGGATTTTGGGGCTCGATAACTACCAGGCGGTCGCCTTCACCCAGTTGTTCAATACGCCCCAGGAGGCTGAGGAATTGCAGGGGGTTCGCGTGGTGGTGGCCTGGCCGGGGACGGTGAGTGAGGAGATTCCCGAGAGCGTCCAGCGCCTGCCCGAGTGGACGAAGGCGATGGAGCAGTTCCAGGTGGCGATCGTCGATTCCGTCGACGCCTGCCTGGCCCGCTGTGATGCCGTGCTGGTGATGCCGCTCGATGGCCGCAGGCACCGCTCCCTCGCCGAGGCGGCCCTCAAGGCCGGCAAGCCGACGTACATTGGACGCCCCCTCGCCCACAACTTCAGCGACGCGGTCGCCATTCTCCAGCTCGCCGACGACCGGCAAGTGCGCTGCTGGACCAGTTCGCAGCATCGGTTCAGCCCGGGGTTCCTCGGCATGCGGAACCATCCGGAGGTGGGCCAGGTGCTGGGGGCCGACGTCTATGGT
>JBIKUY010000216.1:0-4278 GCA_044347355.1 Prochlorococcaceae cyanobacterium
GCCAGCGGAGATCCCCTGGTTGCAGGTCGGTTGGAGTGTCCAGGCGCTGTTGCCAGAGCGCCTCCGGCCCATCATTGGACGTGCTGTAAACCGGCAGCAGCGGGTTGCGGCTGAAGCCATCGAGCACATCCATCAGCAGCAGCTCCTGGTGTTGCTGTTCGTGCTGCAGGCCCAGTTCCAGCAGGGAAAGGGTGTCCTGGCGGTGGGCTGCAGGCTGTTGGGCCAGCAACGGCGGCAGCTGGGCCAGGGCCTGATCCACCCGCTCCCGCCAGCTCAGCACCGCGGCGATGGCGGGCCGGCTGAGCAGGCCCCGCTCGGGCCGGGGATGCCGGGCCCCCACCGCCTCGTAGTAGCTGTTGAAGAGGAAGCTCCAGCTAGCCGGCGCCGGTTCGTAGTCCAGTTCCATCCCCTTCTCCATCAGGGGCTGTAGCAGGAACTGCTCAAAAAACCAGGTGGTGTGGCCCAGGTGCCATTTGGGCGGGCTGGCATCCGCCATCCCCTGCAGGCAGAGGTCCTCCGTCTCCAGGGGCGCGATGAGCTCAACACTCCGGCGGCGCACGTCCAGCAGCCGCTCCAGCAGGTGGGTGCACATGCGCCGATGCTCCTGCGGGTACCCGGCCAGCCCTGACCATAGGGAGCTTGCCTACGATCCCGCCAGGCACTGGCGAGGGCATGGGCGGCATCACAGCAATGGTCAGGCCGCAGGGAGTGGTCACCCACGGCTTTGTGGGGGCGGTGGGCAACACCCCGCTGATCCGTTTGCAGGCCCTCAGCGAGCTCACCGGCTGCGAGATCCTCGGCAAGGCCGAGTTCATGAACCCCGGCGGTTCGGTGAAAGACCGCGCCGCCCTGGGCATCCTGCTGGAGGCGGAGGAGCAGGGCCTGCTCCAGAGCGGCGGCACGGTGGTGGAGGGCACCGCCGGCAACACCGGCATCGGCCTCACCCACCTCTGCAACGCCCGCGGCTACAAGGCGCTGATCGTGATTCCCGATACCCAGTCGGCCGAGAAGATCGGCCTGCTGCGCAGTCTCGGGGCGGAGGTGCGCACGGTGCCGGCGGTGCCTTACCGCGACCCCAACAATTACGTGAAGCTCTCCGGTCGCATTGCTGCGGAAACCCCAGGGGCTGTGTGGGCCAATCAGTTTGACAATCTGGCCAACCGCCGCGCCCACTACAACACCACCGGCCCGGAGATCTGGCAGCAGACCGGCGGCAAAGTGGATGCCTGGGTGGCGGCCACCGGCACCGGCGGTACCTATGCCGGTGTGGCCCTCTACCTCAAAGAGCAGAAGCCCCAGGTGCGCTGCGTCTTGGCCGACCCCCACGGCAGTGCCCTCTACAGCTGGGCCAAGACAGGCGAGCTGGCCAGCGAGGGCAACTCGATCACCGAGGGCATCGGCAACAGTCGCATCACAGCAAACCTGGAGGGTGCTCCCGTGGATGACGCCGTGCGCATCCACGACCAGGCAGCTCTGGAGACGATCTACGGGTTGCTCTGGCAGGAGGGCCTGTTTCTGGGCGGCTCGGTGGGCATCAACGTGGCAGCCGCGGTGGAAACGGCCAAGACATTGGGCCCGGGCCACACGATCGTGACTGTGTTGTGCGACAGCGGCGATCGCTACCGGTCCAGGCTTTACGACCAGGACTGGCTGGCTGGCAAAGGTCTGCGGCAACCTGAGCGCTCTGCTCCCGCTGCCGGCTGATGCCATCCGATCTGGCTCAACCCCCTGGCCCTGGCCTGCCCGGTCAGCTGATCGGCGAGCGTTACCGGCTGGAGCAGCGACTCTCCGAAGGTCCCCAGGGCACCGTGTGGCGCGCTAACGATCAGCTCGCGGCAGCCGCGCCGATGGTGCTGCGCCAACTGGGGCCAGAACTCGATCAGGACCGGGCCCGGGAGCTGTGGATTCGCCTGCAGGGTGTGTTGCACCCCCAGGTGCCCCGCCTCGGCGCCGCGCTGAGTCAGGACGGCTGTCTCTGGCTGGTGCGCGAGTGGCAGACCGGCCGCACCCTGCAAGAGCTGATCGAGGCCCGGTCGGAGCGCCAGATGGTGTTCGGTGCCGGTGAGGTACTGCTGCTGCTGCGCCAGTTGTTGCCGGTGCTGGCCGTCATCCATAGCCAGGATCTCGTGCACGGTGACATCTCTCCGGCCAATCTGCTGCGTCGAGACAGTGATGGTCTGCCGGTGCTGCTGGACCTCGGCCTGGTGGTGGATCGCGATGCCGTGACCCCCGGCTACGCACCCCCCGAACGGGCCCGTGGGGAGGGTCCCGAGCCTTGGATGGACCTCTATGCGTTGGGAGTCACAGCCCTGGTGCTGCTCAGCGGCGATCCGCCGGCCCGCCTGCTGGATGCCGGTTCGCTGGAGTGGCGCTGGCCCGCCTGCCTCAGTGACCAGCCCGATCTGCAGGCAGTGTTGGCCCGACTGCTGGCCTGCGATCCGGGCCAGCGCTTCCCGTCGGCGGCCCTGGCCCTGGCAGCCCTGCAGGCTCTGCCGATGCCGGAGACCACCGGACCGGTGCCCCGGGCCGACCGCACCGTGGCCCTGGTGCCGCCGCCGGCCCCCGCCGTGAGACCTGCAGCTCCTCCCCCCGCCGTCCCGCCTGCCCCTGCTGGCGTGGCGGCGTCTTCCCCACCGGCTGGGCCGTTCGAGGCCCCCGCTGCAGGGGCTGTTGTGCCGGAGTTCGCCGACGCTGCGTCGACACCTGAACCCGAGCTGCCTGCGATCCAGCCCCGCAGGCCGCCGCTGCCGTCTTCCACGCGCCTTCGGGGGGAGGAGCGGGAGCTGGCGGCTGAGGGCGGCTTGTGGTCTGTGGTGATCGCCCTGCTGCTCTCGGCTGTGGTGGGTACGGCCCTCGGCTGGTGGTGGCTTAGCCGAGGGCAATCGGGCCGTCCCACCCCCCCGGACGCCGCTTTGCAGTTGCCCAGCAGCCTGCCCCCGGCGGAAATCGACCAGCGCCAGCAGCTGCTCAACCGGCTGCGGGCGATGCAGGTGGATCGGGGTTGGTTCCTGAAGCTGGTGGATGCCAGCCTGCTGGCCCAGTTCCCGGAGCGGGGCGGGCGGCTCCCTGGCGACAACCTGGAGGATGCACCCCTGCGCAAGGTGTGGAACGAGCTGGCCGAGGAGTGGCTGGCCCGGGTGGAGCAACTGCCCTTGGAGATCCGCAGGCGCCTGGGCAGCTATAGCAATGGCGACTGGGAGCAGCGGCTGCGCGGCCTGGCCGACCAGGGGCTCAGTGGTGAGGTGCTGCGCCAGTTGGTGTCGGCCCAGGCCCAGAACCTGCTGCCGGGCCGGTCCGGCGGCACCATTCCTCCTGAACCGTTCCGCCAGCTCTGGTACGCGGCCGCTGAGCAGAGTCTGGCCGCGATCCAGATCGAGCCGATTCAGGCCCGCTCCAGTGAGCCCAAAGTGCTCAGTGCTCCCGTTTCCGCCGGTGGTGCGCGGCTCTTCCCAATTCGGTTGCCGGAGGGCTATCGCCTGGTGATGGGGGTGAACGGCTCGCCATTGATGCAGATGAGCGTGTTCGCCGCCGACGGCTCGCTGCTGGAGCCCAGTGGTCCGCTGCGGGTGGTGAGCCTGCCCCCTCAGGCGCGCTCGCCGGTGCAGTTGCTGGTGACCAATGAAGGCGTGGCGCCTTCGCTGATCACCCTCTCGCTGCGGGCGGATGCACCGGAGCCTGAGCCCGAGCGGGAGCTCGCGCCGCGCGTGCCAGAGGGCGCCGTCGACCCGGCGGACCCGGCCCGCCAGCCCCTGCGGCGCTCGCTCGATTCCGAGTCGGCCGAGCCAGATCCGTCCCAATCGCCCCCACCGCCGCCCTCGTCGCCACCCCAGCCACCGCCGCCGTCGGCAGAGTCCCCTTAGCCCCCGCCTCCAGGACCGGCAGGACGCGATCATCCCCTCAGTAGCGGGAGATGGCCGCGCGGGTTTCCTTGGCGTCCTGCTTGCGACGCTCCTCAGCGCGCTTGTCGTGCAACTTCCGCCCCTTGGCCAGACCCAGGCTGAGCTTGATCCAGGAGCCCTTCAGGTGCAGATTGAGGGGGATCAGGGTGAGACCCTTCTGCTCCAGGGCCACCCGCAGCCGCTCGATCTCGCGGCGATGGGCGAGCAGTTTGCGCACCCGCAGTGGCTCGTGGTTGAAGTAGGCGCCGGCGTGGCTGTGGGGTGAGATGTGCACGTTGTGCAGCTGCAGTTCCCCGCCCCGCACCAGGCAGAAGCCATCCCGCAGGTTGGCCTGGCCGGCCCGGATCGACTTCACCTCGGTGCCCACCAGCTCGATGCC
>JBIKUY010000420.1:0-4275 GCA_044347355.1 Prochlorococcaceae cyanobacterium
AGCGGGACCGAGGGGCCGGGGAGAGCATGGGGCGGGTCAGCGGGGGGGGCTGGTCAGCCAACGAGGCGGGGGGGCTGATCGGCGGCGGGGGGGCCAGCGAGCCAGACGGTGTGTTGTCCGCGGTCTTCGAACTGGCGGGCGAGTTGCTGGTGGCAGGTGATGTAGACGACCTGGTGGCCACGGCGGGCGAAGTCGAGCAGCACGTCGATGGCGTTGTGGCTGCGGGCTTCGTCGAAGTTCGAGAAGACATCGTCGAGCAGCAGGGGCATCTCGATGCCGCGGGCGTGGAGGCGTTCGATGAGGGCGAGGCGGAGGGCGAGGTACAGCTGTTCGCGTCCCCCCCGGCTGAGGGCTTCGACGCGGAAGCTGTCGCCCGCCGAGTCTTCGACCTGCAGGTGGCGTTCGCCGAGGGCGGTCCAGACGCGGCGGAAGCGGTCGCCCGTGAGGGAGGCGAGGTAGCGGCTGGCGAGTTCGAGCGTCTCGGGTTGGTGGCGGGCTTCGAACTGGGCGAGTTGCTGGTCGAAGAGATTGCCCGCGAGGTCGAGACCGGCGAGCTGGTCGAGCAGTTGCTGTTCGCGTTCGGCGAAGCGGGCGGCGGCGCAGCGGGCGTCTTCGGCGTCGGGTTGCTGGGCCAGGTGGTCGAAGTCGCCGCGGAGGGTGGCGCAGCGGCGGGTGGCCTGGGCGAGGTCTTCATCAACCTGCCGGAGGAGTTCGACGATGGCGTCGAGGTCGTCGGGGAGGGGAGCGAGGGGAGTGTCGGGGGGGAGCGACTGGGAGGGGGCGAGGTCGGCGAGTGCGTGGGGGGTGGCGGTGTGCGACTGCTCGAGGCGATGGAGCAGGGAGTGGAGTTCGGCTTCGCGGGCGAGGAGTTCGCCGCGGCGTTCGGAGTGGCCGGCGGCGGCGAGGAAGCTGGCGCGGTCGGAGGTGCCGGCCTGTTGCCAGAGGAGTTCGCGGGCGGCGTCGAGTTGTTCGAGCTGTTTGCGGGCGCGTTGGAAGCGGCGTTGAAGCCGGGTGCCGCGGAGGCGGGCGGAGCGGGTTTCGAGGCGTTCGGCCTGCCAGTCGGCGAGGAGTTGCCGCCAGTGGTCGAACTGCTGGAGCAGCTGATTGGAGTTGAGGGGGGGGCCGGGGAGCCGGAGGGCGAGCTGGGCGGCGTCGGCTTCGACCGCGCGCCAGAGTTCGCAGAGGACTTCGCCGCGGCGGATGATCTCGGTGAGCAGCTGCTGTTCGCGGGCGACGGAGCCGAGGCGGGCCCAGCTTTGGAGCACCTCTTCGACATCATCGCTGGGCTCGAGGCCGAGCTGGGTGAGTTGTTCGTGCCAGTGGGCGCGGGCGACGCGGTACTGCTGGCGGACGACCTTGAGGCGGCGATTGAGGCGGCGGAACCGCTGGCGGAGGTGGCCCGAGTGGCGTTCGACGTGGGCGAGCTCGGCGAGGCGGGCGAGTTCGGCGGCGGCCTGGCGGGTGCCGGCGAGGGGGTCGGCGTCGCTGATGGTGCCGCGGGGGTCGGTGGACTGCAGATCGCGGCGGACCGACTGGAGTTCGGTTTCGAGCAGGGACTGCTGCTGGTGCTGTTGCTGCTGGAGGTGGGGGTCGGGCTCGGAGTGGGTTTCGAAGTGGCTCTTGAGGCCCCAGGCGAGACCGCCAAAGGCGATGCCCATGAACAGGTAGATGAGCCCGGCGAGGGCGCTGACGGAGACGCCGGCGATGAGGCCCCAGCCCGCGAGGAGGATGGCGAGGAAGAAGAAGAGCGAAATGCCGAGCGAGAGCCAGCTGGGGAGCGGTTCGCCGGGCTGGCCGGGGCGGGGGCCGGTGACGGAGGCCCAGCGCTGGAGATCGCGGAGGCGTTCGCGGAGGCCGGTTTCGCGGGCGCGGAGCAGGGCGGCGCGGGGGATGGCGTCGAGTTGCTGGCGGACGGACGCCATGGCCTGGGCGGGGGGAGTGGCGAGGGGCTGGGGTGCGGAGGTGGGGGCGAGTTCGGCGAGGCGGGCCCGGCCACTGCGCCAGAGGCGGGCGAGGCGGGCGTAGCGCCAGCGGGCGCGTCGGAAGCGGTCGGCCGATTCGACGAGGGCGGCCTCGATCTCGGGGGTGTGGGGGAGCTGCGCGAGGCGGGCGTCGGACCAGCCGGGGGCGTGCTCGGCCTTCAGCTGTTCCAGCCTGAGGCGGGCGGCGGTGAACTGTTCGTGGGTGAGGGTCTGCTGGCGGGTGACCTCGGTGAACCATTCGCGCTGGGCGAGGAACCCGGCGAGGGCGGCGGCGTCGATGGCGGTGAGCCCGGTGCGGGGGACGGCGGCCCGGATCTGCTGCTGGTGCCGGCGGAGGCGGCGGAGTTGCGCGCGAGCGGTGTGGGCGCGTTCATCGAGTTCGCGGAGGCGTTCGAGGCCGGCGTCGGGGAAGGGGACCGCCTGGCGGCCGGTCTCGAGGAACTGGCGGATTTCGCGGAGTTCGCGCTGGGGGGCGCGGCACTGCTCGCGGAAGTCGGCTTCGTGGCGAGCGTGTTCCAGCCGGCGGCGGTGGTGGGTCAGTTCTTGTAGACGCTGCTCGGCGAGGTCGAGATCGTGGCGGAGTTGGGCGAACCGCGACGGGGCGGCGGAGGACGCTGGGGAGCCAGCGAGGGGGAGTTGCGACCGCTGGGCGCGGAGTTGCTGGAGCTGGGTGGTGAGGCGGCCGCGGAGGCCGGCGGGGGAGCGATCTTCGCGTCCCTGGTCGCGGGCGCGGAGGAGGCCGCGGGTGGCCGGGTCGAGCGAGGCCTCGAAGATGTGGTTGGCGACCTGGTCGCTGTTGAGGGCGTTGAGTTCCTGGAGTTCGCTGAGGCCGAGGCAGAAGACGCCGTCGAAGAGATCGCGATCGACGGCACCGAGACAGGTGGCGAGCGAGGGGTGGGGGGCGTCGGGGGTGGGGAGGTGCCAGTCGAGGTCGGCGTGGGAGTGGTCGGGGCGGGCGCGGCGGGAGAGGCCGAAGCGTTGCGAGCCGACTTCAAACCAGAGGGTTCCCGGGCAGACATTGGAGCCTGGGGGGGCCTTGATGAGCGAGGCGGCGTCGTGCCCGAAGAGGGTGCTGCGAATGAATTCGAGGAGAGTCGATTTCCCGGTGCCATTGGGGCCGTGGACGACGGTCAGGCCGTGGGGGCGGAGGGGGAGGCGGTGGTCTTTCCAGGTGCCGAACTGTTCGAGGTGGAGGTCGGTGAGTCTCATGCGGCGTCCTCCCGGGCGTGCGACAACCAGGCGAGGCCGTGCAGGCGGGCCCAGGCGATCTGGGCGGCGGTGGGCTGCGACGGGGTGGCCGGGCTGAATGGAGTCGAGGTGTGGGGGGCGTGGGACGAAGTGACGCGGGTGAGTCGTTCGGAGAAATCGCGAGCGAAGTCGCCGAGGGTGTGGGCGTGGGCGGGGAGCCACTCGAGGCTGGCGGAGAGGAGCGTTCCTGCTGCGAGGGGGTCGGTGGTGCGCGGGGTGAGGTCGCGGAGCCCGGCGAGGAGGCGGTCGGCGACCTCGGGGCGGGTGGCGAGGGGGAGCGAGTCGGGGCCGAGGGTGACCTGCCAGCGGAGGAGCGTGAGGTGCCGGGGCTGACCGGTGGGCGGGTCGGGGAGGGCGAGTTCGCAGGCGGTGAGGAGGTCGGCCTCGGTGGCGAGATCGGAGGCGTCGACGGTGACGGTCTGCCAGTGGAGCGGCGAGAGCGACTCGGTCCGCCAGGTGACGGGCTGTGCGGGAGAGTCGAAAGACGCTGCGGCAGTGGCTGGGGAAGCGGGTTTCAGGCTGTTCAGCGGGAGATCGACTTCGACCAGGCCGGCGGGGAGAGCGTCTTGGGGGGTGAGGGAGACGAGTGAGCCGAGGGAGTGGTGCGGGGGGGAATCGAGCGCGGCGCGGCTGGTCGAGGGGGCGTCGTAAGAGCCCGGGATGGCAGGGCTTGGGCTGGCAGAGCCTGGGCTGAGCGAGATGCGGCTAGGGCGGACGGGATCGGCGGAGACGAACCAGTCGAGGTGGGTGGAGTGGGGCGTGGGGGAGGTGTCGGCGGGGAGGCCGGTGAGCTGGAGGTGGAGGAACTGGCCGGCGTGGTCGGCTGTGGGATTTGCGTGGGACGCCGGGGGAGCGTGGGGGGAGAGGCGGAGGGCGCGAGTGGGGGCGTGGTACTCGACGGCGAGCGAGTTGTGGGAGGTGGTGGGGGGCGTGTGGAGAGCGGGCCAGGGGAGGCCGGGGAGTTGGTTGAGGAAGTGGGCGGTGGTGGGGGAGGGGAGCCAGACGACCTGAGTGGAGCCCTGGGCGAGGCGGCGGAGGCCGGTGA
>JBIKUY010000026.1:0-11252 GCA_044347355.1 Prochlorococcaceae cyanobacterium
TCGGTGAGCTGACCGCCCTCGTTGAAGCCCACATAGCCCGGAGGCGAACCAATCAGCTTGCTGACCGTGTGGCGCTCCATGAACTCCGACATGTCGAGGCGGATCATCGCCTCTTCGCTGCCGAAGAAGTATGCGGCAAGGGCTTTGGTGAGCTCGGTTTTGCCGACGCCGGTGGGTCCGGAGAAGATGAAGCTGGCGATCGGACGGTTGGGGTTCTTCAACCCAACGCGGGCGCGGCGGATGGCGCGGGATACCGCCTTCACCGCTTCGTCCTGGCCGATCAGGCGTTGGTGGAGGGTTTCCTCCATGTTGAGCAGCTTGGCCGACTCGCTCTCGGTGAGCTTCTGCACCGGCACGCCGGTCCAGGAGGCCACGATGTGGGCGATGTCCTCCTCGGTCACCATCGGCGCCCGGTCGATGTCGGGTCCAGTGGTCAGCAGTGCGTCTACCGTGGGGGTGTCGCCTTCGCCTACGGCTTCCGGTCCCTCCTTGCGGGCCTGCAGGATCGTGCGGATTTGTTCGCGCAGCTCTACCTCCTTATCGCGCAGCTCACCGGCCTTGGTGAAGTCCTGTTCGCGCACGGCGTCTTCCTTCTGCTTCTGCACCGCACGCAACTCCCGGTCAACCTCTTTGGCGGCCGGCGGTAGCTTGGAATTCATCAGGCGGACACGGCTGCCGGCCTCATCGACCAGATCGATCGCCTTGTCGGGCAGGAAGCGGTCGGAGATGTAGCGATCACCCAGGGTGGCGGCGGCGATCAGCGCCTCGTCGGCAATGGTGAGACGGTGGTGTTCCTCGTAGCGGTCCTTGAGGCCACGCAGGATCTCAATGGTGTCCTCCACCGAGGGCTCACCCACCATCACAGGCTGGAAGCGACGCTCGAGGGCTGCGTCACGCTCGATGTGTTTGCGGTATTCGTCGAGGGTGGTGGCGCCGATGCACTGCAGCTCGCCGCGGGCAAGGGCTGGCTTGAGGATGTTGGCGGCATCGATGGCCCCCTCGGCGGCGCCGGCGCCGATCAGGGTATGCACCTCGTCGATCACCAGGATCACGTTGCCTGCGCCCCGGATCTCCTCCATGATCTTCTTGAGTCGCTCCTCGAACTCGCCGCGGTATTTGGTACCAGCCACCAGCAGACCGATATCGAGGGTAAGCACCCGCTTGTCCTCGAGGATGTCCGGGATGTCGCCTGAATTGATGCGCTGAGCCAGCCCCTCGGCGATGGCGGTTTTGCCCACACCAGGTTCGCCGATCAGCACCGGATTGTTCTTGGTACGGCGACCCAGGATCTGGATCACCCGCTCAATTTCGTTTTGGCGGCCGACCACGGGGTCGAGCTTGCCGTCGGCCGCCTGTTGGGTGAGGTTGCTGCCGAATTCATCAAGGGTGGGCGTTTTGGTGGAGCCCTTGCCGCCGCCGCCGCCGGCGGCCACTTCGGCCGTCTCGCCGAGCATGCGAATCACTTGGGTGCGCACCTTGGCCAGGTCGACGCCGAGGTTCTCCAGCACCCGGGCGGCGACGCCCTCGCCCTCGCGGATCAGCCCGAGCAGCAGATGCTCGGTGCCGATGTAGTTGTGCCCAAGCTGGCGGGCCTCTTCCAGGGACAGCTCCAGAACTCGCTTGGCCCGTGGGGTGAAGGGAATCTCCACGGCCACAAAGCCGGAACCCCGGCCGATGATCTTCTCCACCTCCACCCGGGCGTCCTTGAGGTTGACCCCCATCGACTTGAGCACCTTGGCGGCCACGCCGGTGCCCTCACCGATCAGGCCGAGCAGGATCTGCTCAGTGCCCACAAAGTTGTGACCCAGACGTCTGGCCTCTTCCTGGGCCAGCATGATCACTTTGATGGCCTTCTCGGTGAACCGCTCGAACATGGGGCGGGGCCTGCTGCACGTTGTTCCAACCTATCAGGGTTGAGCGGTCGGGTGTGAACCGCAGCTCAAGTGGGCTGGATCCTTTGCCGCAAAGGGATTACGAGCTGATTTCGATGCAAACAATTCCCGCTGATTGGTGGGAAATCAAGAGTAATCATTCCGGTTATCCGCACCGCCCACAACCCAGTCTGCTGCGGCTGATTTGCGGCGTTCGGCAATCGGTGCTGAGGCATGGCACCTGTTGGATTTTTTGTGGCTCTCAGCGGAGTGCGGCCAACGTCAGCCATTGGATCAGGGCGTCCTCTCCGTTGCTGTAGTAGCCGCGACGGATGCCCGCAGTCTGGAAACCCAGGGCCCGGTAGAGCGCCAGAGCGGCGCGATTGCCACTGCCCACCTCCAGGGTGGCTCTCGCCGCCCCCAGCTGGCGGCTGCGCTGCAGCAGGACACGCAGCAGGTCCTGCGCTAGTCCCTGTTGGCGCCGGGTGGGATCCACGGCCACCAAGGTGATGTGCAGCTCATCGAGGACCAGCCAGGCGCAGGCCATGGCCACCAGACGCCCCTCTTGCCACTGCCCGAGGCCGGGCCGTTGCGGGTCGACCAGCTCGTTGCGCCACTGCTCCCGGGTCCACAGCCCGCCGAAGCAGAGCTGGTCTAAATCCAGACAGTGCTCAAGGTGTTCAGCATCCAAGGGGAGGATGTCCAGAGCATCGTGCCGGGCAAGCGTGTTGCTGGATTCCGTACATTCATGGACTTCCGCACCGTCTGCCCCGGCCATGGTGATCTCCAGCCAGCCCCCCAGCCTGGGCAGCCTGCATCCATTTGAGGCCAGGGTGGACCTGGTCAGCCCCAATCGCAACCTGGCGCCCATCAGTACCGCTCTGGACGGGGAGGGGCGGCTGCAGGTGGGTGGCTGCACGCTCAGTGACCTGGCCCGCACCTATGGCACACCGTTGTATGTGCTGGATGAGGCCACGCTGAGGGCCAGCTGTCGCGCGTACCGCGATGCCCTGCAGCGGCACTACCAAGGTCCCTCCCTGGCCCTCTACGCCTCCAAGGCCAACAGCTCCCTGGCGATCACCGCCCTGGTGGCAGAGGAGGGTCTGGGGCTGGATGCGGTGTCGGCCGGAGAACTGCTCACCGCCCTGCGCGGCGGGATGCCGGCCGAGCGGATCGTGCTGCACGGCAACAACAAGAGCGCCGAGGAGCTGGCTCTGGCCGCCAGCCACGGCGTCACGGTGGTGTTGGACAACTGGCGGGACATTGAGCTGCTCAGCCAGCTGGCCCCAACCCTGGATGGTCCGGTGCGGCTGATGCTGCGCTTCACACCGGGCATCGAGTGCCACACCCACGAGTACATCCGCACCGGTCACCTCGACAGCAAGTTCGGCTTCGATCCCGACCAGCTGGAGCAGGTGCTCCAGCAGCTGGCGGGCTGCAGCTGGGGCCGGCTCACCGGCCTGCACGCCCATATCGGCTCCCAGATCTTCGAGATCCAGCCCCACCGCGACCTGGCGGCCGTGATGGCTGACGCCCTGCAGCTCGCCCGCTCCCTGGGCCACCCCGTGACCGACCTGAACGTGGGCGGCGGCCTGGGCATTCGCTATGTGGCCAGCGACGATCCGCCGTCGATCGACGCCTGGGTGGCCGCGGTGGCTGGTGCAGTGGCCGCCGCCTGCCAGGAGAGGGCTCTGGAGCTGCCCCGCCTGCTGTGCGAGCCCGGCCGCTCCCTGGTGGCTACCGCTGGTGTAACCCTCTACGAAATCGGCAGCCATAAGCAAATCCCCGGCATCCGCACCTATCTCTCGGTGGATGGCGGTATGAGCGATAACCCGCGGCCCATTACCTACCAGTCGCAGTACACCGCCTTCATCGCCGATCGTCCCGGCGCGGATGCCTGCGAAACCGTGACCGTGGCGGGCAAGCACTGCGAATCCGGCGATGTGCTGCTCAAGGACGTGGCCCTGCCGCCTGCAACCAGCGGTGACATCTTGGCGGTGCTGGCCACCGGCGCTTACAACGCCTCGATGGGCTCCAACTACAACCGCATCCCCCGGCCGGCGGCGGTGCTGGTGCATGGCGGCCAGGCCGAACTTGTGCAGCGGCGCGAGCAGCCGGAAGAGTTACTGCGCTACGACGTGCTGCCTGCACGACTGACCCCGGTACCCTGAACGCATGGTTTGGTTGCAGGTGTGAGCGGCTCCTGGCTCGGTGCGCTGCTAGGGCTGCTCGACCTGCGCCAGATCCTCGATCTGGCCTTGGCCGCCGGCCTTGGCTGGTTGCTACTGGGTCGGGTCACTGAGCCGCGCACCCTGTGGCTGTTACGGGGCTACCTGCTGCTCGTGACCCTCGCCTGGGCGGTGCAGCGCTACGCCAATCTGCCGCTGACCACCACCCTGCTCGAGGCCCTGGTGTTGGCCTGCAGCCTGGCCCTGGCCATCCTCTGGCAAGGGGAACTTCGCCGGCTGATGGAGTTGCTGGGCACAGGTCGCCTTGGGGCCCTGTTCGGGAATCGCAACGGGGATCAGTTGGCCTCTGGGGCCGTAGGGCAGATCAGTGAGGCGGCTGGCCGCCTCTCGCAGATGCGACGTGGGGCGCTGATTGTGGTGGATTTGGGCAGCGATCTGCGCCCGGAGGACTTCCTCAACCCGGGCCTGGCGATTGATGCCCAGCTGTCGGTGGATCTGCTGCTGAACCTGTTTGCTGCCGACACTCCACTCCACGATGGGGCTGTGCTGGTTCGGGGCAACCGCATTCTGGCGGCCGGGGTGATCCTCCCTCTGTCCCGGCAGGGCAGCAACCGCTACGGCACACGCCATCTGGCGGCATTGGGGCTCACCGAGCGTTTCGATGGTTGCTTGGCGATCGTGGTTTCCGAGGAGACAGGTACGCTTTCACTGGCTTGCCAAGGGCGTTTGGAACGGCCGATCACCAGCAGCCGCCTTCACGATCTTCTCAGCGTTGCCCTGGCCAGACCGGCCGGGCGTAGCGTGGCTAAGGATTCGCAGGAGGCACGCGGATGAGTCGCGTCCTGGCGACCGACACAGACAGAGGACCCGAAAGAGGTTCCGAATCAGCCTTGACCGGTCCCGATCTCACCAGCCCAGAACACACCAACACAGCTCTGAATGGCTCGGGGAAGTCGAGTGCCGGGCTGTCCAGCTCGGTCGGACCGCGCGCTCGCCGTCTCCCTGCTGGCCTCGATTCTTCACGGTTGCCTGGCCATGTGGCTCTGATCATGGATGGCAATGGTCGGTGGGCTCGCAGTCGTGGCCTGCCCCGTGTGATGGGTCATCGCCAGGGAGTGGAAGCGCTTAAGCGCACCCTGCGCCTGTGTAACGACTGGGGCATCGGTGCCCTCACGGCTTACGCCTTCTCCACCGAGAACTGGAACCGCCCGGGTGAAGAGGTGAGTTTCTTGATGAGCCTTTTTGAGAGGGTTCTGGAGCGGGAGCTGCAGGGGCTGGAACGCGAGCGGGTGCGGATCCGTTTCCTCGGCGACCTCAGGCCGCTGCCGCCTGGGCTGCAGCGGCTGATTGCCGACGCCACCGCACGCACGGCGGGTAACACCGGCATCCGTTTCAACGTGTGCACCAACTACGGCGGTCGGGCTGAGTTGGTGGGGGCGGCGCGACGCTTGGCTGAGCAGGTGGCCCGGGGTGAACTGGATCCCGAGGCGATCGACGAGCGCCATTTCGCCGCTGAACTCCACACCGCCGGCGAGGCCGATCCCGATCTGCTGATTCGCACCAGTGGAGAGCAGAGGCTCAGCAATTTCCTGCTCTGGCAGCTGGCCTACGCCGAGCTGCACATCACCGATGTGCTCTGGCCAGACTTCGACGAGGCAGCCCTTCGCACGGCCCTGCTCGACTTCCAGAGTCGCCAACGCCGTTTTGGCGGGGTCGAGCCTTTGCCTTGATCGGCCCACCTTGGGCTCACCTTGCACACCTGCTCATTTCAACCCCCTGCCCGTGACCTGCAGCACCGCCACCGGCAACCCAACGGTTGGACCCAGCGCTACGCCCACCCGGCACAACTGGACCCGCGTGGAGATCCAGGCGCTGCTGGAGCTCCCCTTGATGGAGCTGCTCTGGCGGGCCCAGGCTGTGCATCGCGCTGCCAATCCCGGCTACCGGGTGCAGCTGGCCTCGCTGCTGAGTGTGAAGACCGGCGGCTGCGAGGAGGACTGCGCCTACTGCCCCCAGTCGATGCACCACAGCGCCGACGTGGCCGGCCGGCCCGAGCTGGAGGTGGAGCCGGTGCTGGCGCGGGCGCGGGCCGCCAGGGCGGCCGGCGCCCCACCCCTCGGCATGGGCGGGGCCGGGCGGGGGTTCCGCGCCGGGGCGCCGTTCGAGGCGATGCTGCAGATGGTGCGGGGCGTGCGTGAGCTGGGGTTGGAGGCCTGCGTGACCGCTGGCATGCTTACCGACCGGCAGGCGGAGCGCCTGGCGGAGGCGGGGCTCACCTCCTACAACCACAACCTCGACACCAGCCCCGAGCACTACGACCGAATCATCTCCACCCGCACGTATCAGGAGCGTTTGGAGACGCTGCAGCGGGTGCGCCATGCCGGCATCGCCCTGTGCTGCGGCGGCATCATCGGCATGGGGGAGGGCCCTGAGGACCGGGCCAGCCTGCTGCAGGTGCTCGCCAACCTGGAGCCCCACCCTGAAAGCGTGCCGATCAACGCCCTGGTGGCGGTGGAGGGCACACCGCTGGAGGAGCAGCCGCCGGTGGATCCCCTGGAGCTGGTGCGGATGGTGGCCACGGCCCGCATCCTGATGCCCCAGACACGGGTGCGCCTCAGCGCCGGGCGTGAGCAGCTCAGTCGCGAGGCCCAGATCCTCTGCCTGCTGGCCGGGGCCGATTCGATTTTTTACGGCGATACCCTGCTCACCACCGGTAACCCCGATGTGGAGGCCGACCGGGAGCTGTTGGCCGCAGCCGGGCTGCAGGCTTGGGAATGAGCGCCGTGCAGGCTGGTGTTCCGTTCACGTCGCGGGTGTTGGTCGCGGCCTTCTACCGCTTCGCCGCCCTCGATCACCTGCCTGGCCTGAAGGCTGACCTGGTTGAGCTGGCGGTCGCCCAGGCTGTGCGGGGCACGATCCTGCTGGCGGCCGAGGGCGTGAACGGCACCATTGCCGGGCCAGACGGCGGTGTGAGGGCGGTGTTGGCACGCCTGCGACAGGTGGCCGGGCTCGAGAGGCTGGAGGCCAAGTTCAGCCGAGCTCCGGAGCAGGCCTTCCACCGGCTCAAAGTGCAGCTCAAGCGTGAGATCGTGACTCTGGGCCAACCCGGGGTGGAGCCCTATTTGGCATCGGCGGTGGGCACCCACGTTCCTCCTCAGCAGTGGGATGCCCTGATCAGTGATCCAGGCACCCTGGTGATTGACACCCGCAACGCCTACGAGGTGGCGATCGGCACCTTCACCCGAGCGATCGACCCGGGAACCAGCAGCTTTCGTGAATTTCCCAATTGGGTGGAGCGCGAGCTACGGCCACTCGTGGTGGAGCACCAGCCCCAGGCGATTGCCTTGTTCTGCACCGGCGGCATCCGTTGTGAGAAGGCCACGGCCTATCTCAAACAGCAGGGTTTTGAGGGAGTCCATCACCTCCAGGGCGGGATCCTTGGCTATCTGCAGGAAATGCCGGAGGAGGGCAGCAGCTGGCAGGGGGAATGCTTCGTGTTCGACCAGAGGGTGGCGGTGAATCATCGGCTGGAACCCGGAGAATACCGCCTCTGCCATGCCTGCGGGTTACCGCTGTCGCCTGCGGATCGCCAACTGGACAGCTATGAGCAGGGAGTGAGCTGCCGCCACTGCCTGGAGCGCTTCTCCGCTGCCGATCGCTCGCGTTTCAGAGAGCGCCAGCACCAGATGGTGCTGGCGCGATCAAGGGGACACCGTCACCTTGGCAGTGGCGCGGTGGGGAGTTAAGGATCAACGATCCCCAGGGAGCTTGGTGCGTCGACGCAGTCGCCTGCTCCAGCCAAACGCAGCGCCAAGTCCAAGCAATGGCAACGGACCCGGGACGATCGCGTTGGCTGTGGCACCACCGAGATCCCGGAAGCCAGGGGAGGACACGTAGAGCAGGTCAGTATCGGTGAAGAAGCGCTCAGTGCTGCTATCACCCGTTGCGTAATCTACGATTTCGAACAACAGACCATCACCTGCTGCGGGTTGGATTGGCTGGCCGTCCACCGTGTAACCCGCGCAATTGTATTCGAAATTGCAGAATCGGGTGCCATACAGCTTGCTGTAATCGGCGTTGAAGGAGAGTTGCAATCCTGTGGCTCTCTGAGCTACGTCATTAATATCTGAACTTGTTCCCTGGAGGGAATACAGAGTGCCGAGGTCGGCGTAAACAGCGTTGGTCGTATCGCCAAGAAGATTCAGATCAATGCTGTAATAGTTTCCATCCGTGGTGCTTCCGTAAAGCTTGCCGTTGGTGGTGTTGATGGCAATGTCACCGTATCCTCCAGGGGTATAGAGGGGAGTCGCGTAGTCGTTTAAGTTAAATTGATTCAACGCCCAGGAGACAATATCGTCTCCGGCTGGATTGTAAGTCAGGGAGAGTTGGTTGAGGGTGGTAGTTGTGGTTCCACCACCGAAATACCAAAGGGAATCGTTATAGTAAGCTGCGTTTGCGGGGATATTGATTGGAGCGGAGCCTTGATTGCCAAGGTCGATCGTCTTGAGCGATCCGATCCCAGTTGACTTTCGATTCCAGAAGCGAAGATCGTAGGGTTGGTTGGCACCAGCGCCTTCGGGATTGTAAAAGAAGAAGAGGTGGTCTCGGGCGGTGTCATAGGCGATGCCGTTAGATCCTGACGGTATGGATAGGCATCCTGGGGTGGAGTTGCAATTGCTAATGGTTAATCCAACTTCGTTGACTATTTCTGTAAATTTTTTAAGCGGATTAACCTCTAAAATGTTGTTGTCGTTATCGACTCCATAAAACGTGGTGCCGTCGGCTTTGGCGGGCTCGGCGCCCAAGACAGACAGGCATGCCAGCCCAGCGCCCATGGCAGAGGCAAGAGCAAGGCTTTTCAGTTGGTTCAGGAGCATGGGTCGGGATGGCCCAAAATTTTTTCCAGTTTTGGTATTTCCGCTCGAAAGTCAATCGCAATTGCGCCTTCTGTTGCCTTCTACGCTGCTGCTTGTGCGCGGGGCTCCTTGTTCTGGGAGCGCACTCGATAGGGTCCGTGGGCTGCCGCTTGCCTGATGCCCGTCTGGGTTCTTTACACCTTCCGTCGCTGCCCTTTCGCCATTCGGGCTCGGCTGGCCCTGGCCTCGCTGGGTCTCGTGCCAGGCCAGCAGTTGGATCTGCGCGAAGTACGCCTTAAGGCCAAGCCCCCCGAGTTGCTGGCCGCCTCTGCCAAGGGCACGGTGCCGGTGCTGGTGGGGCCAAGGCTCGCCAGCGACGGAGATGGGCCGGCCCAGGTGATCGATGAGAGCCTGGCGATCATGCACTGGGCCCTCGAGCGGGGTGATCCCCAGGGCTGGTTGGCGGGCTGGAGCGCGGCCCATCGCGCAGAGATGGCGCAGCTGATCGCAGAGAACGACGGCCCCTTCAAGCACCACCTTGATCGTTTTAAGTATCCCGATCGCTTTGCTGCCAAGGCCGAGCAAGGGGCAGCGGCCCAGGCAGGGCGTGTTCACCATCGGCAGGCGTCCGTAGCCATCCTGCGGGCCTGGAGCGCACGGCTGGCAAGGGGAGACTGGCTCCTCGGCGAGCGCCCCTCACTGGCCGACTGGGCCCTGTTGCCCTTTGTGCGCCAGTTTCGCCAGGCCGATCCCGGGGGTTTCGACTCTGAGCCCGGGCTGGAGCCGCTGCACAAATGGTTGGCGCGTTTTCTGGCCGGGCCGGAGCTGGCAGCGGTGATGGCTGAGCCCTGGGCCACGCGCAGCTCCTGGCACTCGCCTAGCTGGCTCTATCACCTGGCCCTGCGTCCGGAGTGGCAGACGGCCCGGATCGAGGGCCTCTACCGCCGTTCCACCCGGGGGCGCTCGCTGGAAGAGGTGGGCTTCATCCATCTCAGCGCAGCCCATCAGGTGGCCGCCACAGCCGAACGCTTTTATGCCGACCTGCCGGCCGGCGAGCTGCTGCTGCTCACGCTGGACCCCCAGCGCCTGGCAGCGGCTGGACTGGAGGTTCGCTTTGAGCCTGCGCCGCCCCATGGCGAGCGCTTTCCCCACCTGTATGGCCCGCTGCCGCCCCAGGCGGTGCTGATGGCCGAGCCGTTTTGTCCGCTATCACCTGGCCGACCAAACCAGTTTTGATCAGCATGGGAGCCCGACGGCCCCACGATGCTGAGTCCTTCCCGCGGCCCGGAACGGCTGGTGCGCCTGGGTCAGTGGCTGATTGCCCTGCTGTTTGCCTACTTCCTGATCCAGGTGGGCGGCTCGCTGATCGCCGACCTGCCCCTGCTCTCCAGCAGGCCGCCCCAGGAGCGCTTTCTCGATGCGGCGCGCGTGGGCCAGTTGGAGGGACAGCTGCAACCCCTGCAGCAGCGCCGCGACCAGCTGCAGGGCGAGATCGATCAGCTCGCCGAGCGCCAGCGGCAGGCGGGGGAGGCCACGGCTCGCGAGCAGACCAGTTTCGACAACTGGCGGGCGGCCCGCTCGGCCACGGAGCAGTCGGCGCAGAACCCCGAGGTGGTTGCCCGCGCCCGCCAGCTCGACCAACTGCTGCGGCAGGAGCAGCAGCTCAGCGCGAAGCGCAGCCAGGTGCAGGCCCGCCTGGAGCAAGCCCAAGGCGATCTGGCCGCCCCCCAGCAGCAGCTGGAGCAGCTGCGCAGCCAGGCCCGCCAGCGGGCGGAGCTGCTGGCCTTCATGATCCGGTTGCTGTTCGTAGGTCCGCTGCTGGCCCTGGCCCTCTGGCAGTTCCGCCGCTACCGGGGCAGCGACCAGTGGCCGTTCGTGTGGGGCTTCCTGCTGTTCGGGCTGTTCGCCTTCTTCGTGGAGCTGGTGCCCTATCTGCCCAGCTTCGGCGCCTACATCCGCTACGGGGTGGGCGCCCTGCTCACCCTGGTGGTGGGACGCTCGCTCATTCGCTGGCTGAACGCTTACCTGCTGCGCAAGCAGCGGGAACAGGCGGCGCCCCAGGAACAGCGGCAGAGTCAGATCCGCTACGAGAAGTCGCTGCAGGCGCTGGGGCGCAACCAGTGCCCCAGCTGCGAACGCAGCCTGCCGCGCCAGGAGGGCCTGCTGCCCAACTACTGCATGCATTGTGGCCTGCAGCTGCAGCGCCACTGCGGGGGCTGCGGCTACCAGCATCTGGCCTGCTTTCCCTATTGCCCCAGCTGCGGGCTGCCGGCGGCAGAGGCGGCCGCGCCCCTGCCATGAGCGCGCCGCCCCTGCTGCTTGTGCCCCTGGCACTG
>JBIKUY010000301.1:0-3295 GCA_044347355.1 Prochlorococcaceae cyanobacterium
CGCCACCGACGGGGAGCCACCGGGTGCTGGTGGTGGATTGGGGACTGCACACGGCGCTGGTGCTGGAGCGACTGCCCGGCTCGCGGCTCACCCATCCCGGCGCAGCGCAGGCCCCTTTCCTGGAAGTGGCCTGGGGCGACCGGAGCTACTTCGCCGAGGGCAAGCGGGACCCCACGACGGTGGCCGCCAGCCTGTTCCTGCCCACCGAATCGGTGCTGCTGCTGGCGGGCCATCCCGACCCGCCGCGGCTGGAGCGCGCCTGGCGCGTTTGGGAGCGGCGGGTTGATACCCCCACCCTGCAGGCTCTGCTCACCAGCCTGGAGCGCAGCCTGCGGCGCGGGCCCGGGGGCCATCCGGCTGGGCCGCTGCCCAGACCCGCGGCCGGCCCGGCCCGCTTCTTTCCCGCAGAGGGTGCCTATTGGTGGGGCCGCAACTGCAACTGGTGGCTTGTGCGCCGGCTGGGCGATGCCGGCCTGGCCCGATCCGCGTGGGGGCTGCTGCTGCCCCTGCAGGTGCCGGGGCGGCTGATCGGCTTTCGCCCCACCCCCTGATCCGTCTGGGCAAACTTCGCCCCAGCCGGTGCTGGTGCCGTTCAAGACTGGCCGTCCCGCCCTCGTCGCCCGCTTCGCCGCGTCCGCCGATGTCCAGCTTTGCTGCCGCCAGCCCAAGCCCCGGCCCCAGCCTCCAGCAGCTGGAGCAGGAGGCCCGCCGGCGGGGGCTGCTGCTGCGCCTGCAGGTGGGCCGGCCGGCAGGCCTGGTGTGGACCCTGCGGGTGGGGGTGGCCCGCCGCCGCGATGGGGCGGATCCAGCTGCCCCCCTCCAGCTGTTGGGTGAACTGAAGGGGTGGGCCCTGCCCGCACCAGCGGGCCTTCGGCTCGACACCATGCGGGTGCAGGGCCCGGACACGGTGGCCGTGGGCCCGTTGATCTGGGCGGCCACGTTTGCCTGGGCCCTGGAGGCAACCCCCTGTCGCCAGGCCACCCTGCTGGCGATCCGTGACCAGGAACGGCAGCACCGGCGATTGGTCCGCTACTTCAGCCAGCTGGGTTTCCATCCCCTGCGCGAGCTGGGGGCCGGCGTTGCCGACCTGGCGCCCCGTCTGCTCTGGGGGGGCGCAGGCCTGCTGATGCGTGGCGACTGCGCCGAGGGCCTGGCCCGCAGTGCCCATCGCTGGGCCGGACTGATCCAGCCCGATCCCCACCGGGGCACCGTGGCGCTTGCCGAACCCGGGCCCGGGTCCGCTGCTCCCAACAAACTCGACTGACCGCCAGCGAGGGTTGGCGCAGCATGGCCCGGGGCCGGACACCGATGATTGGGGCCGGATCTCAGCCTTGCTCCCTTGCTGCCCCGCCTCCGACTGTCCCTGCATCTGCCGCCCCTGGTGCTGCGGCAGGTGCAGGAGGGGCGCGGGTGGGATGCCATCCGTGATCCGATCCGTTGGCTCCCCGTGGATGTGACCCGGGTCGACTGCCGCTGCTTCCCGGCCTGCGCCAGCGAATGGGGGCCCTGCGACTGGCACGACAGGCTCGACTGCCAGCCCCTGCCCGTGGTGCGCTGAGACCATGGGTTTCGATCCCCGCAGCCGCGGCCGCCAGCCCTCCCGCGGCGTGGTCACCAGCAATGTGGACACCCTCCTGGCGGAGAACGACGCCCTGCGCCGCGAGGTGCACCGCTTGCGCTTGCTGCTGCAGGAGCAGCAGCTGGATCGCCCCCAGCCGGGCCGCCCGGTCACCGGTGGGGGCAACCATGGGATCACGGCCGAGCAGGTGGAGCACTGGGGGGTCGCCATGGCCCGTCATCCCCGCTGGCAGGAGTTGCGCCTCGGGCCGCCCGGGGGCCTGCGGGGCCTGGTGGACGAGCGGCGGCGGCGCAGCTGGACGCCCCAGCTCAGTCTGGAGGAGGAGCTGGACCACCGTTGTCCCGGCTTGGG
Organism: Prochlorococcaceae cyanobacterium; assembly: GCA_044347355.1. Classification (GTDB taxonomy): domain Bacteria; phylum Cyanobacteriota; class Cyanobacteriia; order PCC-6307; family Cyanobiaceae; genus NIES-981. The sequence continues at coordinate 1,931 of JBIKUY010000301.1, forward strand.
GACGGAGCTGGCGGAGGCCCTGCGGGGCCCCCACAGCCGGGTGCGCTGGGCCGTGCGCGCCGCTTTTGCCCTGCATGGACAGCGGGCACCGGAGTGGCTCAGCGATGCGCCGCTGCGGCTGGTGGACGACCTGCTGCGCCTGGCCCCCAGCCCCCGGCGCGGCGGCACCCGCACCGAAAACCACAGCCACAACAGTTCCCGGCCAGGCGGTCAACCGGGCGCTGAAGCCAGCGATCCCCGCGCGGCCGCCCTGCGCCTGCTGGGGCTGGAGCCGGGGGTTTCGATCGCGGCGATCAAGCGGGCCTACCGGCGCCTGGCCAAGGCCCACCACCCCGATCTGGGCGGCGACGCGGACGCCTTCCATCGCCTCGATGCCGCCTACCGGCTGTTGATCGGTTGAGCGGCGTCGGGATGCGGTTTGTTCAGAACTGCAGGCTCAGCCCCAGCCCGGTGGCCAGGATCGGCGCCCCGTTTCGGCCGTCCGGTTGCAGGATCAGTTGCACCACGGGCTGCAGGCTGAGCCAGCTGTTCACTTGCCAGCTGTAGTTCACCTCCAGCACCCCCTCGCCGCGGCCGTTCTCTTGCAGGCGGGGGTTGAAGCGGCTGTAGCCGTAGGCCACCGCCAGCACGTCCTGAGGCCGGCCAGGCAGGAGCCCCTGGTTCAGCCAGCCTCCAGCCAGAAACAGGGGCACGGGGTTGCTGACTCCCTCCTCCCCCGCATTCACCCCCAGCCAGAGACGGTTGTCGAGTCCGACGGGCAGGGGCGCGGCCAGGGTGAGGGTGCCCGCTAGGGCGCTGCTGCTGCGGCCGTCTGCCGTGTCGAGCACCGTGCCGGCGCCCAGCTGCAGCAGGGGTGGGGGCAGCTGGCGTGGCACCGGGCCCGCAGGGCCGGTGATGGGTGTGCTGGCCTGCAAATGGCCGGGCAGGTGCGTGTAGCGCCACTGCACGAGCAGGGCGGTCCCGCTGGCCGCCGGCAGGCCCGGGTTCACCCCGAACAGTCCGGCCAGATCGTCGATTGGATCGAGCCAGAAACCGCCCAGGTGCCAGCTGCCCCAGCGTCCCTCCGACTCCGGCATCCAGCTCAGGCGCAGGCCCGGGGCAATGGCCGGATTGATCGGCAACCCGTCCACATTGAGGTTGAGGGTGTTGTTGAGAGCGGAATGCACATAGGCGTTGAGCACCGGTGCTTCCACGAAGTCCGGGTTGAGCGAGAAGAGCCCGGCTTTGAGTCCCACGCGGCCTGTGCCCGGACGGCGCTCCACACTCGCTTCGGTGAGCCAGAGGCCACTGGGGTACGCGACCGACTGAAGGGGAAAGGCCGCCCCGATCCGCTCCGACCAGTTGGGTTGGCCATTGAACAGGCTC